>JANXZT010000303.1 GCA_025355395.1 Betaproteobacteria bacterium | reverse complement strand
GGCTGCTGGTATTCAAGGCGGCCAACCCTGCGGCGATCTGGGTGATCTTCATTTCGAGCATCTGGCCGATGATCATCAACACGGCAGTCGGCGTGCAACGCGTGCCGCAGGATTACCTCAATGTCGCGCGCGTATTGAATCTGTCTGAGTGGAAGGTGATGACCCGGATTCTGTTCCCGGCGGTGCTGCCGTACACGTTGACCGGCATTCGTCTTTCGATCGGTGTCGCCTGGCTGGTGATTGTCGCCGCCGAAATGCTGACCGGTGGTGTGGGCATCGGCTTCTGGGTTTGGGACGAGTGGAACAACTTGAACGTCGAACACATCATCATTGCGATCTTTGTCGTCGGCATTGTCGGGCTGCTTCTCGAGCAGTTTTTGCTGCTGCTGGCGCGCCGCTTCAACTACGCGTAAGGAATCCGCCATGTCCGACACCTACGCCCTGCTTGCCCGCCCCCACACGGCAGCGCCAGTGGCGACCTCGCGCTTCGTTCATATCGAGAACGTCGGCATGACGTTCAAGACCAAAAAGGGGCCTTTCGTCGCGCTGCGCAACGTCGACCTTGCGGTGGAAAAGGGCGAATTCATTACACTCATCGGCCATTCAGGTTGTGGCAAGACCACGCTGCTCAATCTGGTCGCCGGGCTGCTGAAGCCGACCACCGGCATGCTGCTGTGCGCCGGCCGCGAAATCGCCGGTCCCGGACCTGAGCGCGGTGTGGTGTTTCAAAACCATTCGCTGTTGCCGTGGCTGACCTGCTTCGGCAATGTGCATCTGGCCGTGGAACGCGTGTTCGGACCGAGCGAATCGAAGACCGACCTGAAGCGCCGTACGCATGAGGCGTTGAAGCTGGTCGGTCTCACCCCGGCCGAGCACAAGCTGCCGCACGAGATTTCGGGCGGCATGAAACAGCGGGTCGGCATCGCCCGTGCTTTGGCTATGCAGCCGAAGGTGCTGTTGCTCGATGAGCCGTTCGGCGCGCTCGATGCATTGACCCGGGCGCGGTTGCAGGACGAACTATTGAAAATTGTTGCCGCCACCGGCGGCACGGTGATCATGGTCACCCACGACGTCGACGAGGCAGTACTGCTGTCCGATCGCATCGTGATGCTGACCAATGGCCCAGCTGCGACGATCGGCGGCATCGCGCAAACGGACTTGTCGCGACCGCGCGACCGGGTCGAGCTCGGCGGGAACGCACAATACCACCACTTTCGCACCGAAGTTCTGGATTTTCTGTACCGCCGGCAAGCGCACGTCGAGGCGGCTTAAGTGATGAGCGCGGCACCGAAACCGCGTCTGGTCATGATCGGCAACGGCATGGCCGGCGTGCGCACGCTCGAGGAATTGCTGAAACTAGCGTCCGGCGCCTACGACATCACGGTATTCGGCGCCGAGCCGCACGCCAATTACAACCGAATCCTGCTGTCGCCGGTGCTCTCCGGCGAGCAGACGCTCGACGAGATCATGCTGAACGACCGCGACTGGTACGCGACCAACGACATCACGCTGCATCTTGGCAAGACCGTCGTGACGATCGATCGCGTCAGGCGGCAAGTGGTCGCCGCGGACGGCACGGCGGCGCCTTATGAGCGGCTGCTGCTCGCCACCGGATCATCCCCCGTGATCCTGCCGGTCCCTGGCAAAGACCTGCCCGGCGTGATCACTTATCGCGACATTGCCGACACCGACGCGATGATCAGTGCGGCAAAGCAATACCGGCACGCTGTGGTCATCGGCGGCGGCTTGCTGGGTCTCGAGGCGGCGAACGGTCTCAAGGCGCGGGGCATGGAGGTGACCGTTGTTCACCTAATGCCATGGCTGATGGAACGTCAACTCGACCGCACGGCGGCTAACCTGCTGCAGAAATCGCTGGAGCGGAAGGGCTTGAACTTCAGGCTGGAGGCCAGGACCGACGCACTGATCGGTGGCGAGAGCGGACGTGTCGCCGCGGTGAAGCTTGCGGGCGGCGAAATGCTGCCAGCCGATCTGGTAGTGATGGCGGTGGGCATCCGACCCAACGTGCAGCTCGCGAAGGCGGCAGGCTTGCATTGCGATCGCGGAATCGTGGTCAACGACACGCTCCAGACCTTCGATCCGCGGATTTACGCGATCGGCGAATGTGTGAGCCACCGCGGCTTGACTTACGGCCTTGTCGCGCCACTGTTCGAAATGGCGAAGGTGTGCGCGAACCATCTGGCGCAGCTCGGCATCGGCCGCTACGTCGGCTCGCAAACTTCCACCAAGCTCAAAGTCACCGGCATCGATCTTTTCTCGGCCGGCGATTTCAGCGGCGGCGCCGACACCGAAGAAATCGTGCTGTCCGACCCCGCGAGTGGCGTGTACAAGAAACTGGTGCTGAAGAACGACCGGCTGATCGGCAGCGTGCTCTATGGCGACACCGTCGATGGCGGCTGGTACTTCAAGCTGCTGCGCGACGGCCGCAGCGTTGCCGATCTGCGCGACCGGTTGATGTTCGGCGAGTCGAACCTGGGCGACACCGGGCACCAGGGCCAAAACAAGGCAGCGGGACTGCCCGCCAGCGCCGAAATCTGCGGCTGTAACGGTGTGTGCAAAGGCGCGATCGTCGACGCAATCAAGGGCAAGAGTCTATTCACGCTCGACGAAGTGCGCCGGCACACCAAGGCGTCGTCATCGTGCGGTTCCTGCACCGGTTTGGTCGAGCAGATCCTGATGGCTACGGCCGGCGCCGATTATTCGGCGACGCCGAAGCACAAAGCGATCTGCGGTTGCACCGAGCGCACCCATCAGGAAGTGCGCGACACAATCCGGCAGCAGCATCTGACAACGATTTCCGACGCCATGGCGTTTCTCGAATGGGGCACCGCCAACGGTTGCGCGAGCTGCCGCCCCGCGCTCAATTACTACCTGCTATCGACGTGGCCGAAGGAAGCAAAGGACGATCCGCAGTCGCGCTTCATCAACGAGCGCGCGCACGCCAACATTCAGAAAGACGGTACGTTCTCGGTGATCCCCAGGATGTGGGGCGGCGAGACCACGGCGGCGGAGCTGCGCCGGATCGCCGATGTCGTCGATAAATATCGGATACCAACAGTCAAAGTGACGGGCGGCCAGCGCATCGATCTGCTCGGTGTCAAGAAGCAGGACCTGCCCGCGGTGTGGAAGGACCTCGACATGCCCTCCGGTCACGCGTATGCCAAGGCGCTGCGCACCGTCAAGACCTGTGTGGGCTCCGACTGGTGTCGCTTCGGCACGCAGGATTCCACGCAGATGGGCAAGGACCTCGAACGCGGCTTGTGGCGGATGTATGCCCCGCACAAAGTGAAACTCGCCGTGTCCGGATGCCCACGTAACTGCGCTGAATCGGGAATCAAGGATGTGGGCGTCATTGGCGTCGACTCCGGATGGGAACTCTATGTTGGCGGCAACGGTGGCATCAAGACCGAAGTCGCGCAGTTTCTGGTCAAGG
>JANXZT010000276.1 GCA_025355395.1 Betaproteobacteria bacterium | reverse complement strand
GCCGCCGATCAGCGCGTGCGAGGAGCTCGACGGCAGCCCGTACCACCAGGTGATGACGTTCCAGGCGATAGCGCCAGTCAACGCGCCCATGATCACATAATGGTCGACGACGGCCGGATCGATGACACCCGTGCCGATGGTGTTGGCCACCGACAGGCCGAAAACCAGAAACGCAATGAAGTTGAAAAAGGCCGCCCACGCCACGGCCCACTGCGGACGCAGCACCCGGGTCGACACGATGGTCGCGATCGAGTTGGCGGCGTCGTGAAAGCCGTTCATGAAATCGAATGCGAGCGCGAGGACGACGAGCGCCACGAGCATCTCGAAGCTGATCGCGCCTGTGCTCATCGGAGGCCTGGTTTGATTGCGACGCGCGTGCCCTTCATTGCGCGCGGCGGGGATTCACGCGTTCTCGAGGACGATGCCCTCGATCACATTCGCCACGTCCTCGCACTTGTCGGTCACCGCCTCGAGGAGCTGGTAGACCTCCTTCAGCTTGATGATCTCGCGCGCATCGGGCTCCTCGCGAAAGAGCTTGGCGAGCGCCGCGCGAAAGACGTGATCGGCCTCCGTTTCCAGGCGGTCAATCTCGCCGCAGATGCGCAGGATGGCGTCGGCATGCTCCATGTTCTCGAGCTTGCCTACCGCGTCCTTCACCAGGCCGGTGCAGCTCACGCAAATCTCGGCGAGCTTTTGCGCCTCTACCGTCACCGCCCGCACGTCATAGAGAAAAAGGCATTGGGCGATGTCCTCCATGAGATCGAGCACATCGTCCATGCTGGTGATGAGCTGGTGGATCTCGTCGCGATCGAGCGGGGTGATGAAGGTCTGGTGCAGCAATTGCACCGTGTGATGGGTGATCTGGTCAGCCATCTTCTCGTTCTTTTCGATCGCCCGGCTACGGCGGTCGAGCTGGCTTAAGTCCGCCAGCAGCGCCTGCAACTCGAGGGCTGCCTGTGCCGCGAGATCGGCATGCTGGTTGAAATAATCGAAGAACTTGCCTTCGCGCGGCAACAGCCGTGCCATAAAGATCCCTTCCCGGTGGCGTGGCGCATTATCGCATTGGCATGCGGGCGGGCAGGCATGCCGGCGAAGAGGCGCGTTAAGGTTCGGCGTGTAAGCTCGGGGGCGACTCTCCGACGAAGGCCCATTGCCTTGAGCGCCGGCCGGTGAACGCCGCATGCGGTTGCGCGGTCGGAGCCTAAAGCACGCGCATTACCACCCAACTGCAACGGAGTCCGCCATGTCTGCGACGTCCAACGTTTCTCCCCCTTCCGAAACCGCGGTGCTTGGCGGCGGCTGCTTCTGGTGTCTCGAACCAGTCTTCGATGAGCTCGCCGGGGTGCGCAGTGTCGAGTCGGGCTACGCCGGCGGTGCTCCGGCCAATCCCACCTACGAGGCGGTGTGCGGCGGAGATACCGGCCACGCCGAGGTCGTGCGGGTCACGTTCGATCCGCAGCGATTGCCGTTTCGCGATTTTCTGACGGTATTCTTCGCCATCCACGATCCGACCACCCGCGATCGGCAGGGCAATGACGTCGGCACGCAGTACCGGTCGGTCGTGTACTGCCAGACACCGCAACAGCGCGCAACCACGCTGCAGGTCATCGCCGAGCTCAATGCGACCCGGTTGTGGAGCGGCCCGATCGTTACCGAGGTGAGCGATGCGACACCATTTTTCCCGGCGGAGGGTTACCACCAGGAATATTTCGCCCGCAATCCCCGCCAGCCGTACTGCCAGGCGGTGGTCGCACCCAAGGTCGCGAAATTCCGCAAGCAGTTCCTGGAGCGGCTGAAGTCGCGCGAAAATGAAAATAGGGTCAGAGACGACTTTTCCGCTGGGGTGCCGCCGCGTTGAGGATCAATGTCGTCTCTGACCCTACTTACCTACCCGGCGGCGCGACAACAGCCCGCCGGTGGTCAGGCATGCCCCTACCGACCAGAACACCGGGGCGAGGCCAAGCGATGACCCGAGCGCGCCGAAAAGAAGCGGCACGGCGACCGCCATCGTCTGCACGAGTGACATGCGTATCCCCACCGCCTCTCCAATGCGGCCCGGCGGCGCATGCGTGTGCAGCAGGGACATCACCATCGGCTGCCCGCTGCCGAGCCCCAGGCCGAGCACGAATGACAACGCCGCGAGGGTGAGCGCGCTCCCTGAAAACGGGAATGCGAGGTACACGGCGCCGGCGACGAAGAGTGCGCCGGTCAGCACCTGCTCCTCGGACCGGTGACGCATGATCGCCGGCATGCACAGCCGCACCAGGAAGGTCGCTGCTGCAAACGTGGAGAGCACGGCGCCGATCTGCGACGCCGAAAGGCCAAGTCCCGCCCCGTAGATCGGAACGAAGATGGTGTGAAGATCCCAGCCCACCGCGAACAGCGCATTGATCGCTAACACCCGCCGCAACACCGGCCGCTGCAGCAGCATCCACACGCCGCCTGCGTCCCTCGCCGCTGTTTCCGCCGGGACGTGCGGGATGCGCAGCCGCCCGCTGGCGAGGATCACGGCCGGCACGATCGGAATCGCCGCCAGCAGCACGAACGCGGCGTGAAATCCCCATTGGTCGATGGTGAATCCGGCGACGAGGGGTCCAATGAAGCCGGAGATGGAGTAACCCATCGCCAGCATGCTGAAGTTGCGTGGACGGTCAACCGCCGTGCCGAGGCTGCCCGTCGCGTGCTGGGTAGCCACCTGGAAGGCCATGAAGGACAGGCCGACCAGCGCGGCGCTCACGAAGAGCGCGGGAAGCTGCGGCACCAGCACCGGGAGGAGCGCGCCCGCCACCAGTCCGATGCATCCGAGGCGCATCGGACGGTGCACGCCGACCCGGTCGGCAAACCGTCCTGCCGCGACGGCGAAGAGCATGGGCAGCAACGCATAAAGGGCCATCAGCACGCCGACCGTCAGCGCGGAGGCGCCCCGCGAGAGCGCATCGAGCGATACCGTGACCCGGCTGCCGCTTAGCACCACATGGTTGCAAATACCCAAGCCGATCAGCGCGCTCAAGTTGCGCCCATCGCCGCTTGCCGCCGTCACGGAGCGAGCCGGTCGATCGTCCAGGCGCCTGGGTCGCCCGCGCTACGACGATACCGAATCCGATCATGCAGGCGCGAACGCCGCCCTTGCCAGAACTCGAGCATGTCGGGCACGAGTCGATAGCCGCCCCAATGCGAAGGCCGCGGAATCGCATCGCCGGCATTGCGAAACTTCTCGGTGATGGCTTGGAGGCGGGCTTCGAGCGCCGCGCGATCCGCGATCGGCTCGCTTTGTGGCGAGGCCCAGGCCCCTAGCCGGGACGCCGCCGGCCGGCTGGCAAAGTAGGCATCCGATTCGTGAGGCGCGATTTTGCCCACGCTGCCTTCGATCCGTACCTGGCGCTCGAGCTCGGCCCAGTGAAACAGAAGCGCCGCCTGTCCTGCGGCGTCGAGCTCTTGACCCTTGCGGCTCGCGTAGTTGGTGAAGAACATGAATCCGTTCTGATCGAAGCCCTTGAGCAAGACGATTCGTGCTGCGGGCCGGCCATCGGCGCCAACGGTAGCGAGCGACATCGCGGTGGGCTCCGGCAGATCCGCCTTGAGTGCCTCGTCCAGCCAACGCTCGAACTGTCGAAAGGCATCCGGTGCGACACCGGTTTCGTCGAGCGTCTGGAGCCGGTAATCGGTTCGCAGATCAGCGATCTTCATGTCGCGCGGCGCGGCGCGACAGCAGTGGGGCCGGCCCTTCTCATGGATGGCGATTCTACGCTCTCGGGCGCCCCTCGCGGTGCGCCGGGAATGCCGGCGCGTTAGGGGCCGAACTGCCGCGCCGCGGATGAGCGCATGTGCATTGTTCGGGATGAGCGGGCTTGCAACACACCGGTGCTCCCCTCTAAAAAACACCGATTTCAGGCATACCTCCCCGAGGGAATGCGGTATAGTTCCCGCCGATGGGGCAGGGGATACCCATGACAGGATTGTCTGCCTCAGTCCGTTCGGTGTTGTGTGTGTTGCGCATCTATTCATAGGAAGGAGAACTATGGCTACTGCCAGGAAAGCTGCAAAGAAGCCCGCCGCCAAGAAATCCGCCGCCAAGAAGCCGGCTGCAAAGAAATCCGCGGCGAAGAAATCCGCTGCAAAAAAGGCTCCGGCCGCAAAGAAGGCCGCTCCTAAAAAAGCCGTTGCAAAGAAGGCTGCAACCAAGCGCAAACCCAACGCCGCGTTCATGAGAGCAATGACGCCGTCGGCGGTGCTTGCCGCGGTAATCGGCAACTCGCCGATGCCGCGAACCGAAGTGACCAAGAAGATCTGGGATTACATCAAGAAAAACAAGCTGCAGGACGCCGTCAACAGGCGTCTTATCAATGCCGACGAAAAGCTCAAGGCCGTCTTCGGTGGCAAGCACAAGGTGTCGATGTTCGAGATGACCAAGCTGGTCTCGAATCACCTGAAATAACTGCCTGCACCCGTCAGGCCACAATGGCCGCAGCGCGAAAGCGTTGCGGCCGTTTTACATTCGAGGCCCGGTGACAAGGCTCTCGCGCACGAGGCACAGCAAACGCGTCGCGTGGATTGCCACAGCACGGTATCGACGCCAGGCGAGGTAGCGCTTCGCCGGCGCGCATCAGCGTGTCTTCGCTTCAGACCGCCTGCATGGCGCGGTTGATCGCCGGCCGCGCTGCGAGTGATGCGGCCCACCGCGTCAACTGCTGGAGGTTACCCGCCAAGTCGACCAGGCTCTTGCGCGCCGCGTAGATGGGATACAACGCGAAGTCGGCGATCGAGAGCTCGTCGGCGAGGTATTCGCGATTGGCAAGCTGCGCGTCGGCGAGCCGCAGGAAACGCAGCACGCGTTCCTCGAAGAACGTCACATTGGCGGGCGACTTTTCCGGCGTGATGCGCGAAAGCAGGAAAACGTTCGCCGATGCCGGCCCCGCATCGGTCATCGCCATCTGAAGCCATTGGTAAGCCACGGCGCGCCGCCAGGGATCGAGTGGAAGAAAACGCCCGGTCTTTTCGGCCAGGTAGAGCAGGATCGCGGCGGACTGCGCAAGCGCAAACGGTTGCCCGCCCGGCCCCTCGGGATCGACGATCACGGGAATCTGTCCGGCGGGATTCACTTTCAGAAATTCGCCGTTTTGCTGCTCACCCTTGAAAAGATCGAACGCGTGCACGCGGTAGGCGAGCTGGCATTCCTCAAGCATGATGGCCGCACGCTGGCCGTTGGAGGTCTGTGCGGTGTAGAAGTCGATCATCAGCGTTCCTCGTCTTCGTAAATCCGAATCACCCGCGTGCGCTTGCCGCCGGCGAACTTTTCCATCTGCACCAGCACCGGAAAGCGCTCGGCCAGCGCGACCCGCGCTTCATCCGCGGAACCATAAACAAGGACCTTGCCGTCGTCGCCACGCACGTCGTGCCACAAACCGCGCTCGTCTTCGACCTCGATCTTGTACAACATCGCAACTCCCTTGTGCCGCGGCGCTGCAGGCGCGGCGCAGAAT
>JANXZT010000253.1 GCA_025355395.1 Betaproteobacteria bacterium | reverse complement strand
ACCATGCCTTCGCGCAATAACGCCTGGCCGGCCGCGTAGACGTACATCGTGTTGGCGGCTTCGGTGTGGAACATGTAGCGGTTGCACGCCTTGCCCCGCAGCTCGTCCGAATTGCATCCGGTGTTGAAGAACAGCGTGCGGTTACGCTGCGCGACCTGCGCGATCGCCAGACCCGACGCCGAGCTGATTTCGCCGATGATCGCGACGACCTTGTCGCGCTCGATCAGCCGTTCCGCCTTGGTCGACGCCGTCTGCGGGTTGACGCTGTCCTCCGCGATCAAGTCGATCTTGCGGCCCATCACGCCGCCGGCGGCGTTGATTTCGTCGACCGCGAGGTTGACGCCCATCACCGCATATTCGCCAAGCGGGCCGAGAAAGCCGGTGCGCGGCGTCAGGTGCCCGATGCGGATCGCGTCCGCCTGGCCGCGGCTGATCGCGGGAAATCCCAGCGTGCCTAGCGCGGTCGCCGCGGCACCGGCCTTGAGAAGACCGCGGCGAACGCGGCTCGTCGATTTGTTCATTGCTCCTCCTGCGAATGGCGGGCGCCGGCTCGCGGTGGCCGCACGTGATTTTGGAATTTCCCCCATGGCGCAACTGCGCTCGCAGTTATAATGCAACGTCGCGCGCTTGTCCACGCTCCTGGCGGTTGTCGAGCGCTTGTGGCTTCCGATCGGGAGGGAAACCGATGGACCTGAAGATCCGCGATTTGCGCGTACTGGTGACGGCAGGCGCCTCGGGCATCGGGCTTGCAACGGCGCGCGCATTCGCGCGCGATGGCGCGCGCGTGTACGTCTGCGACGTCGATGCAGCGGCGCTCGACGCCTTGGCCGCGAGCGATCCCGGATTGACACGCAGCGCCTGCGACGTGGCGGACCCGGTATCCGTCGGGCACCTTTTCGACACCGTAACCTCCGCGCTGGGCGGCCTCGACGCGCTCGTCAACAACGCCGGCATCGCGGGCCCGACGGCGGCTTGCGAAGACGTCGCCCTGCGCGACTGGGAGCGCACGCTCGCCGTGAACCTGACCGGGCAGTTCCTGTGCGCGCAGCGGGCGATCCCGCTGCTGAAGGCGAGCCGCAACGCGAGCATCGCCAATCTCTCGTCGGCTGCCGGCCGCTTCGGGTTTCCGAACCGCACCCCGTACGCCGCGTCGAAATGGGGCGTCATCGGCTTCACCAAGTCGTTGTCGATCGAACTCGGGCCTCATGGCATCCGCGTCAACGCGATCTGCCCCGGATCGGTCGCGGGCCCGCGGATCGACGCGGTATTCGCCAACAAGGCCGCGCTGCGTAGAGTGGCGCCCGAGGTCGTGCGCGACGAAGCGATCGCGAAGACCTCGTTGCGGCGCCTGGTGAGCGCCGACGACATCGCCAACGCGATCGTGTTTCTCGCCTCACCGCTCGGCGCGAACATCTCGGGCCACGCGCTGCCGGTCGACGGGGATACGCAGGCGCTGGTTTGACGCCACCCGGTCGTCCTCGTCGGTGTTCCATGGCGGCGGCGCATGCCGGGATCCGGGGCAATTGCGCGCGAAAGGGCGAACCGTTTGCGCTGGCTGATCGCGGCACGCTACTATCCGCGGCTGACGTCACCACCCGGTTCAAATGGAACGATCGAAAGGAACGATCGAAAGGAACGATCGATGGAACGATCGATGGTACGATCGATTGGGGACAGACCCTCTCCACTCTCCTGCGAATTCGGAGTCTGTCGCCGATTTCGCCTCGCCAGGAAGGAAACGCAAATGAACCATCGTCGATTCTCAGCCCTTGTTTTCGGCACCGTGCTGCCATTCGTGCTCTGCGTCCCCACTGAGGCCGCGGCGGCAAAGTCCGAGGTCAAAGGCGCGGCGATCCTCGATCACGCCTGCGGCAAGGTCGCCGTCAAGCAGATGGGCCTTGTCCACGCCGGCAAGATGGACGACGCCAACAAGCTCTCCACCAAGGAAATGCAGGACCAATGGAAGGCGATGCCGGCCAAGGATCGCACGATGATGGCCGGCATGATGAAGGACATGTCGCAGACCGAGGGGGAATACTCCGCCGACATCAAGACCAATGGGCTCCTCGTCGTCGACGGGGCGGCGGCCACGCTGACGGTGAAGAAGACGACCAAGGATAAGAACGGCACCAGCACCTCGACGACGACGCAGAGCTTCAAGGTCGACGGCGGGCAGTGCATGATCACCCGGTAGCCCGCTTTTGGCGGGATCGGGCGCGGATTCCGGCGACGCGAACTTCGCATCGCCGGGATTCCTCCTCGCCTCGCCCGCCAAGGTTTGTCGAGCACTGACCGACCCGGAGGTTCTCGAGCATGCCCGAGAAGGAAAGACCGGAAGACGATGCGAAGCCGGCTCGGCGCGCATCGAAGACGTCGAACGAAAAGTCCGACGACATTCCGGTGGCCATCGCGAAACGTGCGGTCGCCGAGGTTGCGCTCGGAGCGTCCGGTCGTGTCTACACGCTGCTGGCCGTCGGACTCCTCGCGTTCTCCGGCATTTTCCTGTTGATTGCCTGGCAGTTCGGTCCGAATGTGTGGGTCCGGGCCTATGAATACAAGAAGTTGACCAGCCACGTCGACGCCCGGATCGTCGACAGCTGGCTCGCGCTCGAATTCGACGCGAAAGACGTGCGCAACCCCGAGTTCTGGCGCGCCAGCACCAATGCGACGCCGTGCGTCGTCACCGAATATGGCGGCGACTGGGGGGCGCCGATCCGCCGGGCATTTTGCGGTACCCGCGTCGGCTTCAACGATTCTTACACGTTGGCCGATATGCGCGTTATTACGAAGGGCGTTCGCTTCGCCTGGGCGCGCGACGAGCGCGGCTTCGTCATGCCCGAGATACGTCTCGCCGCCTCGACCCTGCAGTGGCTGGCGGCGAACCCCGCGCATACATTCATGCATCAAAAATGGCCGGCAAAAACACAACTCGCCTGGCTGCGCCTCGAGCTCGACCTCCCCGTCGACGACGCGATCTTCGGCTGGACCGCGCCGCCGCCGATATTGCCGCTGGCGTTCGACCCCGCCAAGCCGGCGGAGGCGCTGCCGACGGGCATCGTGGAGCGACGTCTGGACGAGGGCGTGTCCTGGCCCGCCGTGGTGGTGGGCATCGGCATCGGGTTCTACATCTGGTTCAAGGGGATGGCGCTGTTGCCTCTGATATCGGGGATGGCGCCGGCGGGACGGTGGATCGTATCGGCGCTGCCGCTGTTGACGCTGCCCTGGTGGATGGACGGCTTTCCCAAGGCACTGGCTTTTTTCAGTCACGACACCGCCTACATCGTCGGCGAAGCGTTCGCCGATATCGGTCGCTCCGATCGTCTCGTGGCGTCGGACCCCGAGGCGGCGACGCTCATCAACGGCGAGCGTCTCGCCTGGCGCGTCGGCGAAAGCGTCTATGCCGATACGTTCGGCCGTTTCAAGTTCGTTCCGCCCACCGCGCCGCTCCCATCGAAGGAAGCCGCGAGCGCCGCACTCACGGACACCATCACGATCCAGACGCGCGCGCTCGACGACGCCAAGCGCCTGGAGCTCTTCACCCATCTCGAGCGCGACAAGCTGGCGGACCTGGGCGCGGTGCACCACGTTTTCGTGCCGGCGGCGCAGGAGGCGGCGGCCGATGCGGCGGCCAGTGCCGCGACGCGACGCATGGCGAGCCGCTTTCTTACGCAGTGGGAATGAGCACGCTCGTTCATCGTCGGCTGCGTCAACGTGGCGTCCAACAAACCGGACAGATTCGTATGAGCGAGGGCATGCGGCCCGGCGCGTGGTTGATTCTGGCGATCGGCGTGTGGTGTTCCGGCGTCGGCATCGCGGCGGCCGCACAAGGAACCGCTGCGGCGGGCGTATCGGCGGCCGTTCTGGTCGCCGAGGGCGTCGACGCGAAGGGCGCGATTGTGTACAAGTCGCGCGCGGGCGCGTTGACGGCGACGCTGAAGTACGCGTGGCTCGTGAAGGGACCCTACTCGGCGGATCCGGGCAAGACGGTTCGCCGCCTGTTCCTTTCGGCCAAGGACATCGGCGCCGCGATCCAGGACTGCAAGACGATCAGCTGCGCCGACGGCCAGGTCACCGAGGGAATGACCGTGGACTTCGAAGTCAGCCCGCGCCTGAATTACTGGATCGCGTTGAATGGCCAGAAAGTGCAGTACTCGGGGACCGTGGAGCCCGGTGCATTCGCCGCGCGCGCGAATGATGCCCGGCATCTTGCCGGCAGGCTTGCGATCGACGACGCTGCGGCCGGCGGCCCGAAGGTCGACGTCGAGTTCAACGTCAGGCTGTTCAAGGAATTCAAGCAGTAGCGTTGACCTGCAAGGATGCGATCGTCGAAAAGGAAAACGAACGATGAGAAATTTTTGTCTTCATGCTGTTGTAGCATGCGCCGCTGCGCTCTCGATGTCGGGCTGCGGCAAGGAAGAGTCGTCTCCCGGCGCGTTGGAAAAAGGGGCGGCCGCACTCGCGAAAAAGGTCGTGGAGGAAAAGGTCCCGCCGTACACATATCCCGCTACGGTGAAGGGCCACATCAAGGAAATCAACCTCGGCGAGTTCGACTTGGTCGACGGAATCGCCTACCCGGCCGCCGGCGGCGGTGGCACCGTCGTCTACGTCGCGAGCAAGCCCATCGCCTCGCCGATGCTCGTCGACTCGGTCTGTCCGCTGACGCAGGCGCGAGCACTGTCGAAACTGCGCAATGCCAGCTATGGCGAAGTGACGCTCGACGCCCGCGGCCGATCGAAATATTTCGCTGCGGCCCGCGCGTTCGCCGGGGGCCTCACCGATCTGAGCGGCGGCCGCGCCTGGTCGAGCACGCTACGGATCGACGCCGGTCGTGCGGCCGGCAATTTCCTGCACAGGGAGTACGGCCGATTCGAGTTCGATCTGCCGTTATCGAGCCCCAAGGTCGACGAAATAAGCGCTGGGGACCAGGAGCAAAAGCGGAAGTTGGCCGCGACCACGCCCAAGCCGACCGAGCAGGCGGTGACCGCCGCGTACGTGGCGTTACGCGATGCGGCACATAAGAAGAATCTCAAAGCGCTGCTCGCGGCGATGGGCTTCGACGCCAAGCAGGTCGCGGCGATCCGCGGGCTGGACGGCATCGATGCCGACTTCGCCGTCTTCGCCGACCGCTTTCTCAACCCGGGCACGCCGAGTGACCCCTGGAATAAGCCCGGTGCCGGGCAGGTGAGAGCCGAAGGCGTGAAGGCCGACGGAAAGAAGTTCGTCGACGACTACTACTTCGACGCCTGCGGCGATCACCTGGTACTGACCTTCATCGCCGAGCAGGCCGACCCGCGGCGCTGACGCTGATAAGGTGTTACTGCGCCCCAGGTTCGTCGCCGGCGCCCGCGTGACGCGTTCGCCGTGACGCAGTTGATTGGCCCATTGCCCGTCTGATGGGACTCGCTGGTTTCCAGGTATCACTGGAGCCGCGACCACCAGCGCCTGTTCGACTACGGTTTTCCCGAATTTCTGTGGAGATTGAAGAACCGGATCCGGCTATCCCAGGCGGCGCCGTGGCTCGAGGACGAGGCGCTGCTGCCACAGCTCGATCGGCTGAGCATCGATGGCGCCGTTGCCGTGGACTTCGTGGGCAGATTCGAGAGCCTTTAGAGCGGCTTCGACGAGGTATGTTCGAGATTGCAGATCGAAGCCAGGGCGCTGCCGCACGTTTTCAAGACGAATCACGCGCTCTACGTCGAGCATTACGATGACGAAACACGGAAGCTCGTCGAGCAACTCTATGCGGCCGACATCGATGCGTTCGGTTACCGCTTTGGTGGCTGACTGCGATCAACGTCCGGCACATCTGCAACCGACGAGACCAGGATCCTTCGAGCGTTCTGGCAGGGGTTGGATTTGACCGTGTGCGAGAGGTTGGTTTTGTCCTCGTTCGTGAAGGCCGGTCCCTTCTTCCCAAAGGACAGTTTGCCGAAAATCCAGCATTTACGCCGGTCCGAGATTCCCAATGCAGATCGATCTAGGCAAATCTCCCGTGCCGCTCTCTTTTGCGGGCACCGTGACGGGTCAGGCATTGCGGCCGGGATTGCTTTTTCCCTGCCGCACGCCGAATCCCGGAACTTGAACCTCACTTTTGACCTGGGGCAAGGTTTTGTGTATACGCCCAGTCTTTTCGAGTTTATGGTCAAGCTGCTCCTCCAAGAAAAGAGGTTGGTTGTCATGGAAGGCAACGGAATACCGCCGTGCTATTCAATCAACGAGGACTGCCGCAAGGACCCTGACTGCCCGTCATTCTGCTCGGGCGTTCCCTGCTGGTCCACGAGCGACGTGTCGTGCTGCCGGAGAAACGACAAGAGCCGCTGCAGCTACTGTTCCGTCTACCTGAGCTTCCTTTACTGGCAGGAAACCGGTGAGCTGCGCCCCGCACGAAGCAGCGATCTTTCCGGGACGAAGGCTTCAAGCGAAGGCGCCGCCAGGTGCGAAATCGTGACGAGTGGAGTCACCGGGATGAATCGCGCGGCGAGAGCTTGACACCACTGCACTCAGGTGGGATCACCCGTGGTAGCCGGTAGGTAACGGTGCAGCCCTCGCAGCGCAGTCGCTGTTGCCGTTGCGATGCCCTCGGCACGCCGCGCGTCGGCAACACCCCGTGCGAATCGTTGAAGGTCTGCTTAGCAGAGACTCGGTCGTCCGCACCGGGCCGGCTGCCGGTCGGTGTTGCCGAGAAATTATCCGGTAAGTGGCCATTGACGAGGCGACCGGCGCCTGGCGATCCAACGCCGCCGCCGGGTATTCAGCCAACTCACCTCAGCGGCGCGACCTAATCCCGGTGGCCAATGGCGGCCGGCACAGCGTGCCGCCCACCCTGAACCCCAACCGCGAGCTGCGAAGCGGAGGGGGCAGGCATGGAGGTCGAGCGCCGGGCCAGGGGCAGCGCACCGACGCGGTATCGGCCACGCCGCCCGAGCCAGAGCGTGCTCTATCGCTGCGTCCAGGAACATCTTGAGACCTGGCTCGCCGGCTGCCGCGAGGGCCACGATGACGAGGGGTCGGTGCCGGACTATGTGGAGCGGGAGTTCCGCCGCTACCTCGACTGCGGCATCCTGGCCCGCGGCTTCGCGCGGGCGCGGTGCGGCGACTGCGGGCACGACTTCCTGATCGCGTTCTCGTGCAAGGGGCGCGGCGTCTGCCCATCGTGCAACACTCGGCGCATGGTGGCGACCGCGGCGCATCTCACGGATCACGTCTTGCCGCGACTGCCGGTGCGGCAGTGGGTGCTCGCGGTGCCGAAACGGCTGCGCTACTTCCTGCACCGCGATGCCGATCTCCAGGGTGCGGCTCTGCGCCTGTTCCTGCGGGTGGTGGAGCAATGCCTGCGTGCGCACAGTCCAGGCGCCGGGAGCACGGCGCGCCTCGGCGCGGTGGCCTTCATCCACCGCTTCGGCTCCAGCCTCAATGCCCACCTGCACTTCCACTGTGTCATCATCGACGGCGTGTTCGACCCTGCTACAACGGGCGGGGTCATCTGCAGTGCCGCCGCCGGGCTCGATGCCAAGGCCATCGCCCAGGTGCAGGCGCAGGTGCACCAGCGGCTGTTGCGCGTTTTCGTGCGGCGCGGCCTGCTGCCGGGCGATGCCGCACGGGGTCGGCACGCGCGCGCAAGTGCGACGACAACGGTGCAGAGCAGCCTGTTGCCGCCGAAACTCGACGCTTGACCCACCCAACCTACCCCACCATAATCAGGTTCGCGTGATTGAAACGCCTATCCGTTATCCGTCGATTTGCTCCCTTACGTTTGCGACGCAGCGCCGTCCTAGCAGGGGAAATATATGCCGGGATCGCACATTCCGATCCTGCCTCCATCGGCGCGCGAGCGGGCGTCCGGAAATGGTGTTGATTCTTCCTTGGAACATCACCGACGAGATAAGAGCGCAGCAAAGCGTGGTGCGCGACTGGGGTGGCCGATTTGCGGTTGCCGTTCCGCATCTGGAGATTCAAGATGCCTAATTTGTCGGACGCGATATCGCGCGTTTATTACACGAAGCCGTCAATTACCGAGCGTGAAATCGGTTACGCAACCGACGCTGCCACAAACGGTTGGGGCGAGCATTGCTACGAATACGTGGGAACGCCCAGCCGCCACCTACTGACGCGCGTGCGCCGGGACGCACTCCTCAGCGCCCACGATCCTCGCGTTCTGGCCGCCGCAGCAAAACCAGCGCGATCAGCGCCGAGGCGACCATCAGGAACAAGCTGACCGCGTTGAGCACCGGGCTCGCACCCTCGCGCATCCGGCCGTACATCATGATCGTTAGCGGCGGGTCGGAGCCGACCAGCATCAGCGTCGTGTTGAAGTTCTCGAACGACATCAGGAACGAGATCGCGGCGGCGCCGATCAACGCCGGCTTGAGGTAGGGCAGCGTCACCGTCCACAGCACGGCGGCGCGCGATGCGCCCAGATTAAAAGCGGCCTCTTCCAGCGTGGCATCGAAACGCTTGAGGCGCGCCGCGATCGTCAGCGTCGCGATCGACACGATGTA
>JANXZT010000233.1 GCA_025355395.1 Betaproteobacteria bacterium | reverse complement strand
AGGAGACTTGAGCGTTAGCAGTCTGCCAGGCCGCACATGCCCGCGGCGGCCGGACGGTAACAGGCGGGCATTGCGGATGGCGTGAGAGGCAAGTCAAATGATTGCGCAGGAACTGGAAGTCTCCCTCCACATGGCTTTTGTCGAAGCCCGGCAAAAGCAGCATGAGTTCATTACCGTCGAGCACCTCTTGCTCGCGATGCTCGACAATCCTTCGGCGGCCGAGGTCCTGAAGGCGTGCGGCGTCGACCTCGAGGAATTGCGCGGAGTCCTGACCGACTTCATCAACGAGCACACGCCGCGCCTGTCGGCCCATGCGGACTCGGATACCCAGCCCACGCAGGGCTTCCAGCGGGTGATCCAGCGCGCGATCCTGCACGTGCAGTCGTCGGGCAAGAAGGAAGTGACCGGCGCCAACGTGCTGGTGGCGATTTTTGGCGAGAAGGAATCGCATGCGGTGTATTTCCTCAATCAGCGCGGCGTCACGCGGCTGGATGTTGTGAACTACATTGCACATGGCATCACCAAGAATCCTGCCCAAAAGCAGGAAAAAGGCGAGGCGAAGGAAGAAGCCGAGGCCGGCGAGCAGGGGCAGGGCGCACTGGATGCATACACCGTCAACCTGAACCAGATGGCCAAAGCCGGCAAGACCGATCCCCTGATCGGCCGTGCACTCGAGCTCGAGCGCGTGATCCAGGTGCTGTGCCGCCGGCGCAAGAACAATCCGTTGCTCGTTGGCGAGGCCGGCGTCGGCAAGACCGCGATTGCGGAGGGACTTGCGCGCCGCATCAACGAGCGCGCGGTGCCGGAGCTACTGTTTGAGTTTCAGGTCTATTCGCTCGACATGGGCGCGTTGCTTGCAGGCACCAAATACCGCGGCGATTTTGAGCAGCGCCTCAAAGCGGTGTTGAAGCAACTTTCGGAAAATCCGAAGTCGATCCTGTTCATCGACGAGATCCATACCATCATCGGCGCCGGTGCCGCGTCGGGTGGAACCCTCGACGCCTCCAACCTGCTGAAGCCCGCGCTGTCGACCGGTGCCATGAAGTGCATCGGTGCCACGACCTACACGGAATACCGGCAGATCTTCGAGAAGGACCACGCGTTGTCGCGGCGCTTCCAGAAGATCGACGTGCCGGAACCTTCGGTCGCCGAGACCATCGAGATCCTCAAGGGGCTGAAGTCGCGCTTCGAGCAGCACCACGGCGTCAAGTACACCCCGGCCGCCCTCACGACGGCGGCGGAGCTCGCGGCGCGCTTCATCAACGACCGGCATCTTCCCGACAAGGCGATCGACGTCATTGACGAGGCCGGTGCCGCGCAGAAGATCCTGCCGAAGTCGAAGCAGAAGAAAGTCATCACCAAGAGCGAGATCGAGGAGATCGTGGCCAAGATTGCGCGCATCCCGGCGAAGAACGTTTCTTCCGATGACCGCAATGCGTTGAAGACCATCGACCGTGACTTGAAGAACGTCGTGTTCGGCCAGGACAGGGCGATCGACGCGCTGGTCGCCGCGATCCGCATGGCGCGATCGGGGCTCGGCAACCCGCGCAAGCCGATCGGCAATTTCCTCTTCTCCGGCCCCACGGGTGTGGGCAAGACGGAAGTGGCGCGGCAGCTCGCGTATTGCCTGGGCGTAGAGTTGATCCGCTTCGACATGTCGGAGTACATGGAACGGCATGCAGTGTCGCGGCTCATTGGTGCACCGCCGGGCTACATCGGCTTCGACCAGGGCGGGCAGCTTACGGAGGCGGTGACCAAGCATCCGTACAGCGTGCTGCTGCTCGACGAAATCGAAAAGGCGCATCCGGACATCTTCAACATCCTGTTGCAGGTGATGGATCATGGAACGTTGACCGACAGCAACGGGCGCAAGGCCGATTTCCGCAACGTGACGATCATCATGACGACCAACGCCGGCGCCGAGACACTGGCGAAGGGGCTGATCGGCTTCACATCGGAGAAGCAGGTAGGCGACGAGATGGCGGAAATCAAGCGGATGTTCACCCCGGAGTTCCGCAATCGTCTCGATGCCACGATCTCGTTCGAGTCGCTCAACCACGAGGTCATTCTCAAGGTGGTCGACAAGTTCCTGCTCGAGCTCGAAGCGCAGTTGCACGAGAAGAAGGTCGAGCCCTCGTTCACGGCCGCGTTGAAGGAGTTTTTGGGCAGGAAGGGGTTCGACGCCCAGATGGGCGCGCGGCCGATGGCCCGGCTGATCCAGGACACCATCCGCAAGGCTCTGGCCAATGAGTTGTTGTTCGGAAAGCTCGTCAACGGCGGCCACGTTACCATCGATATCGGCGACGACGACAAGGTTAAGCTGCAGTTCAACGAAGAGAAAGAGCCGGAACCGGTGGCTTGAACACCAACGCAGAATAAGAAACGGCGCAGTGATGCGCCGTTTTTTTTGGTGCGCCCGGCAGGGCGCACGTACTTGGAGGTGGAAGTCCTCTACTCGCCTGACAAGGTGAAGAGTTAGCCGAACGGCAAGGGTGTCCGGACCGATTCGGAATCTGAAGGAAGCTGAAGTCAAAGCGCGGGCCGTAGCCCGCCCCGGACTTGATCCGGGGAACAGGAAGCGGATACGAGGCGTGGCAGCGGGGTGAGGCGGCCAATATCGTCTAAGCCCGATACTTGCACGGAACGCTGCGGCGTATATCCGACAGGCATACGCGTGAAGGTGCGTGCGCCATACCCGGGAGATCTGGCGATCTGCCTTGTGCTGCTGACATCGCGAGGTGTCGACTGTTGTCGTCCGGGTGGAAGTGATGGCGCTCGCCACCGTCATCCCTGCGGAAGCAGGGACCCATTTTGACTTCGACTCGCACCCAGTTTGCGTTTGAAAAATGGATTCCCGCGTTCGCGGGAATGACGATGTTGGTGGCGGCAATGACCGGAGTCGCCTGATTCCGCGTCGCGGGAATGACGGAGATTGCGCAGTCCGCCATCGCGCATCGCTTCGAGCTGGCGGCGCAACACCACCGTTTGCGGCCCCGCTTTCCAGGCGTGTGCAAGGCTGCTCTGCGCACGCCGGTTGACCACTTCGAATTTTCGATTTTGGAACCGTATTCCGGGTGTGAAATTCCTGCCATTCTGCGAAGGACTTTTTTCATGATGATAAAGATTAACTACAACAGATAGTTAGGAATCTTCGACGGCCGATTGGAATAAGAGGTCCCCCGCGGAGCAGCAAAATGTTGGCATTTCCGGCCAGGGTTTATTCCATAGGATGGAATCTATTTCAAAGGTACTGATTTTCATGAATATATTTCACGTTGCAGCGCCGCAATTCAGCTTGTTTCCGGTCCCGCGTTTTGCTAAGGTGGCTTGGTCACGAACGGCCGCGCATCAATCACTGTGTCTTGGCCACGACGCAACGATGGGAGCAAGCATGAATTACGACCTGGAAGCGGCAAGACTCAAGAAGGATTGGGCGGAGAACCCGCGCTGGAAGGGGATTCAACGCGACTACACGGCCGAGGAGGTGGTGCGCCTGCGCGGCTCGGTGCACATCGAGCACACCCTTGCCCGCCGCGGCGCGGAGAAGCTGTGGAGGATGATCAACGACGAGCCGTTCGTGAACACGCTGGGCGCGATGAGCGGCAACCAGGCGTTGCAGCAAGTCAAGGCGGGCCTCAAGGCCATCTATCTGTCCGGATGGCAAGTGGCGGCGGATGCCAACAATGCCGGCGAGATGTATCCCGATCAATCGCTCTACCCGGTCAACTCGGTGCCCGATGTGGTGCGGAGGATCAACAACACGTTCATCCGCGCCGACCAGATCCAGCACATGGAAGGCAACGGCGACATTGATTTCTTTGCGCCGATCGTCGCCGATGCCGAAGCGGGTTTTGGCGGCGTGCTGAACGCGTTCGAGCTCATGAAGTCGATGATCGATGCCGGGGCTGCCGGTGTGCACTTCGAGGATCAGCTTGCCTCGGTCAAGAAGTGCGGCCACATGGGCGGCAAGGTGCTGGTGCCAACGCGTGAAGCGGTCGAGAAGCTCGTCGCAGCCCGCCTGGCGGCGGACTGTCTGGGCGTGCCGACGATCCTGCTCGCGCGCACCGACGCCGAAGCCGCCGATCTCATCACCTCCGACATCGATGAACGCGATCGCGAGTTCTGCACCGGCGAGCGGACTGTGGAAGGCTTCTACAAGACCAGGAGCGGCCTCGACCAGGCCATTGCGCGAGGGCTTGCGTATGCGGGCTACGCCGATCTCATCTGGTGCGAGACCGGCAAGCCTGATCTGGGATTCGCGCGGCAGTTCGCCGACGCGATCCAGGCGAAATATCCCGGCAAGATGCTCGCGTACAACTGCTCACCATCGTTTAACTGGCGCAAGAACCTCGATGACGCGACGATCGCCAAGTTCCAGCGCGAGTTGGGCGCGATGGGCTATAAGTTTCAGTTCATCACCCTGGCAGGCTTCCACAGCCTCAACTACTCGATGTTCAATCTCGCGTACGGTTATGCGCGCGACAACATGAAGGCGTTCGTCGAGTTGCAGGAAGCCGAGTTTGCCGCCGCGGAAAAGGGCTTCACTGCGGTCAAGCATCAGCGCGAAGTCGGGACCGGTTACTTCGACGCCGTAACGCAGACAATCCAGGGCAACCAGTCGTCGACGACGGCGCTCAAGGGATCGACCGAAGACGAGCAGTTTTTCGATAACAGGAAGAAGGCCCCGCTCGCCATCGCCAACGGCTGATACGCGTCCCGTCCATCGGGTGTTTTTTGCCTTGTGGCCCGATGGCGGCACGCGCGATGCCCTCGCCGCGCTGGCGCATCGGTTGGCGCGCGAGACCCAGGGCCGCGCCACCGCGGCCGGTCGGCTGCATCTCACGCTGGCATTCATCGGTAACGTTTCTTCGAGCCAGGTGATGACGCTCGTTGCGCTGGCCCGCAGTGTGGCGCAACAAGCGGCGCCGTTTGTGCTCCCACTCGACCGGTCAGGGATGTTTCGCGACGCGGGAATCGCGTGGGCGGGCGCATCGAGCATTCCACCGCTTCTCGCCCGCATGGTGTCCGGGTTGGGTCGGAATCTGCAAATGCATTCGTTCGAGGTCGACCGGCGCGATTATCGGGCGCATGTCACCCTCGCGCGCCATTGTCGCCGGATGCCGGCGAGCCGTGGTGAAATGGCACCGATCGACTGGCCGGTGCACACCATGACACTGACCGCGTCGGAGCTCACCGCGCAGGGGCCGACGTACTCGACGCTCGCGCAATGGCTGCTGGGCCAGTGATGGCCGCTCACCCGAAATCGCAACGGAGCGACGGTGGTGATTGCTACGGGGCGGTTCCCCGATGCACCGGCCGGCTCGGGTCCGCACTCCATTCGCTCCACGAGCCCGGATAGAGCGATCCACCCGCCATCCCGGCGTGAGCCATGGCAAGGAGGTTGTGACACGCCGACACGCCGGACCCGCATTGATGCACGGTGCAAGCCGCAGCGCGTCCTCCGAGCAGGCGCTCATATTCGGCCCGCAGGACCGCCACCGGCTTGAACCGCCCGTCAGCGGCGAGGTTGTCGGCATAAGGACGGTTGAGGGCACCGGGAATGTGGCCTGCGGCGGTATCAAGCGGCTCGACATCGCCTCGATAACGCTCAGCTGCCCGGGCATCGATGACTAAAAGATCGCCGCTCGAGAGATTGGTCACGATGCGAGCCGCGTCGACCACACCCGAAACCTGGCGCGTCTTGAAGATTGCCGGTGCCGCCCGGTGCCATCCTGACTCCACCGACAATCCTTCGCGTTGCCACCGCGCGAACCCGCCCTCGAGCACGGCGACGGCGTCATGGCCGAGCCAGCGCAGCATCCACCACAGGCGTGACGCGAACATTCCGGTGTTCTGGTCGTAAACGATGACCTGCTTCGTATCATCGATGCCGAGTCGACCCAACACCGACGCCGCGATATCGGGGGCGGGCAGCGGATGCCGGCCATTGCGTCCCGTCTTGGCGCCTGACAGGTCGGCATCCAGGTGGGCGAATGCCGCACCCGGTATATGACTCGCGCGGTATTGCTGCTCGCCCCACGTGTCGGGCGCCGCGAGATCGTGGCGAATATCGACAATCACCAGCGCCGCATCGCCGATGCGCGGTGCAATGTCGGCTGGAGCAACGAGGGTGGTGAAGGTCATGGCAGTTGCCGTTTTGCCCTATCTCGCGCTGATGCTCTCGGACAGCTCGCGGCGGACGAACTCGTGGAAATGCTGCATCCCGTCTTCCATCGGCGATTGGTAAGGCCCTTCTTCACTGCGGCCTCGGCGGTAGAGTGCCTTGCGTCCGGCGTCCATCCGTTCGGCGATTTCGTCATCCTCGACCGCGGTCTCGAGATACGCGGCCTGCTCGGCACCGACGAACTCCCGCTCGAACAACGCGATCTCTTCGGGATAATAAAATTCGACGAAGTTGGTGGTTTTGTCGATTCCCCGTGGAATCAGCGTGCTGACGACGAGCACATGGGGATACCACTCCAGCATGATGTTCGGGTAGTAGACCATCCAGATGGCGCCATACTTGGGTGCTTCGCCGCGATAATAGTCCAGCACCGCCTTGTGCCAGCGCTCGTAGGTCCTGGTGCCAGCCTTGGCAAGGCGGTTGTTCACGCCTACGGTCTGCACCGAGTAGCGATCGCCGAACTGCCATTTGAGGTCGTCGCATGTCACGAACCCCCCGAGCCCGGGGTGAAACGGTTGGACGTGGTAATCCTCGAGGTACACCTCGATGAAGGTCTTCCAGTTGTAATTGCATTCGTGGATCTCGACCCGGTCCAGCACATGTTTCGAGAAATCGAAATCGCGCAGCACCGCGAGGTCGGCGAGATCCCTGTGGACATCGCGTGCGCCGTCGAACAGGAGCCCGTTCCAGTTCGAAAGGGTCGATCGCCCGAGATTGAGGCACGGCTTGGGATCGAAATGCGGTGCACCCAGGAGCTCGCCCTTGAGATCGTAGGTCCAGCGATGGATCGGGCAAACGATGTTGCGGGCGTTGCCGCGGCCCTGCAGCATGATGGCCTGCCGGTGCCGGCAAATGTTCGACAGGAGCTCGATGCCCTGGGCGTTGCGCACCAGCACCTGGGCGTTGTCGCGCCAAGACAGAGCGTGGTAATCGCCCGGGTTGGGCACCATCAATTCGTGCCCGACATAGCCGGGTGCACGCTCGAACAGCAGGCGCTGCTCGGTGGCAAAAAGCGCGGGGTCGCAGTACCAGGAGACCGGCAGTTGGGACGCAGCGCTTCGCAACTGCGCCCCGGTGGCGAGATTGGACATGCAGCCTTTCCTTCGGTCAGTCTTCCAACCCAACCCAACAACCCGGGACCGATTTGGTTTCGCGGCTGTCATTGCATGGCAGTCTCGCTGCCGTGGGGAAATGCCAGCCGCCCCGGACCGCTTTGCTAAGTCGGCCGCACGAAAGGTTCGTTCAGGCCGCGTCGTCAAACATGCTAGTATATAAGGCCTGCCGTGGCAGGGTCAATAGGTTGTCACGGCAGGCTGTCACGGCAACGCGGTAACGGTCTTAGGACTAAGGACCAGAAGCACCGATTTCCGGATTGGTACGAAACCCACTGCGCGGCGTTTACCGTGCACAGCGCCACGCCATGGGTCCGGAAACATCCTCGCTTGACAGCCTTCGGGTTCCGCATATTGCCTGACACGGATGACCGCCAATACTCCCGCAAGTTTTGAAGCCGCGCTCTCCGAGCTCGAAACCATTGTCGCCACCATGGAGGGTGGCCAGTTGCCGCTGAAAGAGTCGCTGGCTGCGTATCAACGCGGGGCGGAGCTTCTGCAGCATTGCCAGAGCGCGCTCAAGGACGCCCAGCAGCAGGTGCAGGTGCTCGAAAAAGGCGTACTCAAGTGTTTCGAGGCCGAGGTTCCCGAAGGCGATGAATCCTGACCTCGCCTGGGCAACCTGGGCGGGTGATCGCCAGAACCGCGTCGAGCACGCGCTGGCGGCATCGCTTCCGGCCGAAGATGTCGCTCCGCAGCACCTGCATGCGGCCATGCGCTACGCGGTGCTGGGCGGCGGCAAGCGCGTGCGTGCCCTTCTCGCGTATGCCGCCGGGGAATTCGCGGGGGCGGAACCCAATGACGTCGATTCGCCCGCGGTGGCGGTCGAGATGATGCACGCCTATTCGCTTGTGCACGATGATCTTCCGTGCATGGACAACGATGCGCTGCGCCGTGGCAAGCCGACCTGTCATGTGGCATTCGGCGAAGCAATGGCGTTGCTCGCCGGCGACGCACTGCAATCGATGGCGTTCGGCGTTCTCGCTGCCGCACGCATTCCCGATCCGGCGGCGGCCTGTGCGTTGCTCGCCGAGACCACGGGACCACGGGGCATGGCCGGAGGACAGGCGATCGATCTCGCGGCTGTCGGTGCGGTGCTCCGTATCGAGGAGCTCGAGATGATGCATCGCCTCAAGACAGGCGCGCTCATTCGCGCGGCCGTTCGGCTGGGGGCGAGCTCGGGTCGCGCGCTTCCGGCGTCGAAATTGAGCGCCCTCGATGCCTATGCCTTGGCCGCCGGCCTTGCTTTTCAGGTCGTCGACGATGTGCTCGATGTCGAAGGCTCGTCGGCGTCGCTTGGCAAGACGGCGGGCAAGGACGCGGCCCGGGGCAAACCGACGTTTGTGTCGATCCTCGGGCTTGAGGCCGCCAAGCGGAGGGTGGAGGCGTTGCGTCATGATGCGCACGCAGCGCTGGAGCCGTTTCGTGCCCAGGCCCGACGCTTGGGCGAGTTGGCCGACTGGATCGTGACCCGTACGCACTAAGGAACCTCTGAATAACGCCCACGTGATTGCGCTGCAGGGCCAAATGCGGATGATTGCGACCGTTGCCAAATTCGGCGCGACGACCGTCGTAGTCAAACTACGATGCCGAGGAGCCTCAGTTGGCAAATCCGGAAGCAAGCGTCGCATTTGGCGGCAGCCCAGAGGGACGGTGGTGTTTCGGGCGGCTTGCTTTGTCGCGACGCTTGGCACCGGGAACCACCCTTCGCTTCGCGCCGCCTCATTGGCAACTGAGGCCATCCATCCCGAAACACCACCGTCGCAATCGCGTGCGAGTTGTTCAGAGGTTCCCTAATGTTTGCGCTTCTCGAATCCATTGACCAACCCGCCGCACTGCGCTCGCTCGACAAGACGGCGCTGCCGCAACTCGCGCGCGAACTGCGTGCATTCCTGCTTGAGTCGGTTGCCGCGACCGGCGGCCATTTGTCTTCCAACCTCGGCACGGTCGAGCTTACGATTGCGCTTCATTACGTGTTCGATACGCCGCACGACCGGCTGGTGTGGGATGTCGGGCACCAAACCTATGCCCACAAGATCCTGACGGGCCGCCGCGAGGCCATGGCGCGGTTGCGGATGGCCGACGGGCTGTCGGGCTTTCCGCGCCGCAGCGAAAGCGAATACGACACCTTTGGCACCGCGCATTCCTCGACCTCGATCTCCGCGGCGCTGGGCATGGCCGTCGCGGCGCAACAAAAGGGCGAGTCGCGCAAGGTGGTGGCGATCATCGGCGATGGCGCCATGAGCGCGGGCATGGCCTTCGAGGCCCTCAACAATGCGGGCAGCTCCGGCGTCGATCTGCTCGTCATCCTGAACGACAACGACATGTCGATCTCCGAGCCCGTCGGCGCACTGAACAACTATCTCGCGCGGCTGCTCTCGGGGCGGCTCTACAACTACGTCCGCCGCGGCAGCAAGGAGATGCTCGGGAGACTTCCTCCGGTCAAGGAGCTTGCCAAACGCTGGGAAGAGCACCTGAAGGGAATGGTGCTTCCCGGCACCTTGTTCGAAGAGCTGGGGTTCAACTACATCGGGCCGATCGACGGACACGATCTCGGGACCCTGACCCATACGCTCGCCAACGTCCGGGAGCTCAAAGGTCCGCAACTCCTGCATGTGATGACGCGCAAGGGGTACGGCTATGCGCGGGCCGAGGACGATCCCATCCTCTACCACAGCGTGACGCGTTTCGACCCGGCGACCGGGATCGCACCCAAACCGCCCGGCAAACCCTCATATACCCAAATCTTTGGCGACTGGCTGTGCGAAATGGCCACGCGGGACCCGCGGCTGGTCGCGATCACGCCCGCCATGCGCGAGGGTTCCGGCCTGGTGCGCTTTTCGGAGCAGTATCCCGATCGCTATTTCGACGTCGGCATCGCCGAGCAGCACGCGGTCACTTTCGCGGCGGGACTGAGCTGCGAGGGCCTGAAGCCGGTGGTCGCCATCTATTCGACCTTTCTGCAGCGGGCCTATGACCAGGTGATCCATGACGTGGCGCTGCAGAATCTGCCCATCGTCTTTGCCATCGACCGGGCGGGTGTGGTCGGCGCCGATGGGGCAACGCATATGGGCGCGTTCGACCTGTCCTACCTGCGCTGCCTGCCTAACATGACCATCATGGCGCCGTCCGATGAGAACGAGTGCCGGCAAATGCTCTACACGGCATTCATGCTCGATGGACCCTCCGCGGTTCGCTATCCTCGCGGCGCCGGACCGGGCGAACCGGTGGTCGCGCAGATGACCGCGCTCCCCATCGGACGCGGCGAAGTGCGCCGGGAATCGCGCCGGCGCGTCCACGGAATCGCCATTCTCGCGTTTGGCAGTGTGTTGCAAGCCGCCGTTGCAGCCGCTGAGGAAAGCGATGCCACCGTGGTCAACATGCGGTTCGTGAAACCGCTCGACGCCGAGCTCGTATTCCGGCTCGCGGCCGAGCACGAGGCATTGGTCACCGTGGAGGAAAACGTGCTGATGGGCGGCGCCGGCAGCGCGGTAGCCGAAGCGCTGGCGGACGCCGGAGTCGTGGTGCCGCTATTGCATCTGGGGCTACCCGATCGCTTCCTTGATCATGGCGAGCCCGCCTCCATATTGAATGCATGCGGCCTCGACGCCCCCGGGATTGCAGCGGCCATCCAGCGCCGGTTCGGACACCGCCGTCTCGATCGGGTGGGGAAGCCTGCGGCATAACCCGCCTATGGACGTGACCCCGATCGCCTGCCCATGAACCGGCCCGAAGATCCGCAGCACCTTTTCCCCATCGCCGACATCCAGTCCGGGCGCGATGAGCGGCAACTCGCCATCGATCAGGTGGGCATCAAGGGGCTCAAATACCCGCTGCTTTTTGCCGACGGGAACGGTGCGCCGCAGCCGACCATCGCCGAGTGCAACGTGTACGTGGCGCTGCCGGAGGATCGCAAGGGCACGCATATGTCGCGCCTGGTGGCATTGCTCGAGTCGCGCAGCGCGCCGGGCGAGCCGCCGCTCACGGTTTCCAACCTGCGTAGCCTGCTTGACGCGCTGGTGGTGCTGCTCGAGGCGCCGGGTGGACGCATCGAGCTCGCGTTCCCGTTCTTTATCCGCAAATCGGCTCCGGTCTCGGGGGTTGCGAGTCTTCTCGATTACGAGGCACGACTGACCGGCACGCTTCATGATGGGAAATATCGGCAGACGCTTGCCGTCGCGGTGCCGGTGACCTCCCTTTGCCCGTGCTCCAAGGAAATTTCCGAGTATGGTGCGCACAACCAGCGCTCGCTGATCACGATCACCGCGCAGCCGCGAGAGCCGGTGTTTTTCACCGAGATCATCCGGATCGCCGAAGAAGAGGCTTCCTGCGAGCTCTACGGGTTGCTCAAACGCGCCGACGAGAAGTACGTCACGGAGCGCGCGTACAACAATCCGCGCTTCGTGGAAGACCTCGTGCGCGGCGTAGCGGCGCGGCTTGCGGCCGATGCCCGCATCGATGCCTTTGCGGTGGAGGCAGAAAACTTCGAGTCGATACACAACCACTCGGCGTACGCGCGAATCGCCCGCGGGATGTAGGTCTGGCCTTGTGGGTCCGATGCGTTTTCGGCACAACACGATCGTAAATGGCGACGCTGGTGTCAGCCTGGAAGGCCGGCCGGCAGCACATCGTCATTCCCCGAGCAGGATTTTTCCCAGAAAACGCACCATCGCCGCGAAATAAAAATCGGCGTTGGCCTTGCGCGCGAAGCCGTGCCCTTCGTCGTCGGCGAGGAGGTACCACACCGGAATTCCTTTCGCCGATGCCGTCGCCACAATCTGCTCCGCCTCGGTGTACGGCACGCGCGGGTCGTTCCTGCCGTGGACCACGAAGAGCGGCTTGCCAATGCGCTCGGCATTGGTGACCGGCGAAATGCGGCTTAGAAACGCGCGCATCGAAGGATCGCGCTCATCGCCGTATTCCACGCGCCGCAGGTCCCGCCGATAACTTTCGGTGCGCTCCAGAAAGGTGACGAAATTGGCGATGCCGACCACGTCCACCGCACCGGCGATCCGGTCGGGATAGTGCGTCGAGACGGCAAGGCTCATGTAGCCGCCGTAGCTGCCGCCGATGACGGCAACCCGCGAGGCATCGAGGTCGGGCTGGGTGGCGATCCAGTCGAGGAGGGCTCCAATGTCCTTGACCGAATCCTCCCGGTGGCGGCCGTTATCGAGCGAGAGAAACGTTTTTCCGTAGCCCGTGGATCCACGCACATTCGGCTCGATCAGCGCGATCCCCAGTTCGTTGATGAGGTAGTTGACTCTCCCGCCGTAGCCGGGTCGCGCCTGTCCTTCAGGACCACCGTGAATTTGAATGAGCACGGGCCGCGGCCGCGCAAACGAGCGCGGCGGACGGGTGATGAAGCCGGGAATGGTGCGGCCGTCGAAACTCGTCCAGGTGATCGGCAACGGTTGCTGAAAGAGCGTCAGGTCGAGACCCGCCACCCGGGTGGTGGTCCACCGCTCTACGCGGTTCGTCTTCACATCGAGCACCCAGACGTCCCCCGGACTCTGCGGCGAGTTGACGTTGAGTGCGAGGTCACGCGAATTGTGGTGCCACAGCGCACCGGCGACCGTGCCGATCGGCAGCGGTGGCGCGCTCCGCTGCCGCCGCGTTGCCGCATCGTAGAGGCGCAACACGCCGACGCCATTCTCGTTGGTGATGACGGCTAGCGTGCGGCCATCGGGCGAAAGCGAGAGCCGTTCGACATCCCAGCGCGCGGCCTGCCCGAAGTAAGTTAACCGTCCGGTGCCGAGATTGAGATACGCAAGACGCTGGAACTCGCCATCGTGATCCGTCGCCAGAAAAAGACCGCGGCCATCGCGCGCAAATGCGGGCTCGGACGACGCCACTTTCACGTCTTTACCGGTCATGCTGTCGAGCACCCGGCGGCGTTTGCCGCTGCGCAAGTTCATGACCCATATCGCGCTCTGGTTGGCGGAGATCGTCTCGACCATGGCCACGCGGGTGTCATCGAAGGAAAAATTGAAGTCGCCCCAGCCGGTTCCGGGCAGGATCGCCACGCGCCGTGGATTTTGAGGATGCAGCGGATCGAGGAGCGTTAATTCCGTGCTTGGCTGCTCGCGTCGGCCGGTCTTGTCGAGATCGGTGGTTTCCACCAGCAGCCGATTGCGCGCATGGGTCACACTGGCGACGTGGTGCCGCCGTTTTACGTCGGTCAATTCGACCGGCGGTTGGCCGGAATCGTCGAGGCGATAGATCTGCGTCTGTTCATTGCCGCCGGCGTCCTTTTCGAACAGGAGACTCCCCGGGTGCGGCGCCAGGAAAATGCCGCGGCGCACGGGGTCGGCGCCATCGGTGAGTTGCTCGAGCGGCGCGCCGGGGTAGGCGACGCGATGGAGTTGGGTAGCGTTACCTGCCCGGCTCGCAACTACCAGTTCCCGCCGAAACGGATGCCATGAAATTGCCGCGTGCGGCTTGGACTCGGTGTAGGGCGCGATGCTGCCCGCGACACTCGCCGGAATCGGCGGAATCCCGCGAGTATGCAAATTCGGATTGGGGATCAGAAAATCGGAGCCGACCTCCGCCGCCGCGGCGATACCCGCGGTAAGCATCACCATCATCGCGACCGGCGGGAGCATCCGTCTCCGCGATCGAAAGAGTGCTGCGATTGCAAAGAGGCAGCGTGCAGGCAGGGTCGGCATGAAATCGGATGGGTAGTGAATGCCCGCTAATGGGCGCCTCGGCAGCCTACTCTATCCGACTGCTAAAATGCCCGTTTTGGCGAGCTGCGGTGCTGCTGATGCAACCGGTCGCAATCTTCCGTTTTTCTCCCAGCGAGGGCCCCGCGTACTTTGCCGACTGGCTGACAAGCCGCGACGTGCCCTACGAAATCGTTGCGGTCGATGCGGGGGCGCCGGTGCCCACCGACCCCAGTCGGTACTCCGGTATCGGCATGATGGGCGGGCCGATGAGCGTCAACGACGCCCTGCCCTGGATCGATCCGGTGTGCGCGTTGCTGCGCGACGCGATCGATGCGCGCGTCCCGGTCATCGGTCATTGCCTGGGGGGGCAGCTCCTCGCCAAGGCGATGGGCGCCACCGTCGCGCGCTCGCCCCTGCCCGAGATCGGTTGGGTTGATGTGCAAACGGAAACGGAGCAGGGGCGTGGCTGGTTCGGCGGTCGCGAGCGTTTCACCACGTTCGAATGGCATTACGACGGCTTCTCCTTGCCGGCGGGTGCGCAGCGGGTTCTTACCGGCGCGTTCAATCCCAACCAGGCCTACACCCTCGACGACCGGCACATCGGATTTCAATGCCATATCGAGATGACCGCCGAACTGGTGGACGCCTGGTGCGCTCTGGCGGGGGACGAGCTGCCCGCGGTAACCACCGCCGCGACCATGAGCGAGACGGACCTGCGGCGCAGCCTCGCGGCGCGAATCAGCGCGCTGCAGGAAGTCGCGAGTGCCGTGTATACGCGATGGACACTCGGGCTTGCGTCCTGAGCGGGTGATGCCCCCGATCCACACGCTGTCGGATCACCTCATCAACCAGATCGCCGCCGGCGAGGTTGTGGAGCGTCCGGCTGCAGCGCTCAAGGAGCTTCTGGAAAATGCGCTCGATGCCGGCGCGACGCAGGTCGATGTCGATATCGCGGGTGGGGGCATCCAGCGCATTCGCGTCGCCGACAATGGTTCTGGCATCGAGCGCGACGAATTGCGACTCGCGGTGGCGCGCCATGCGACCTCCAAGCTCATGGGTCCCCAGGATCTCGAAGCCATCGCGACACTGGGTTTTCGCGGTGAAGCGCTGGCCTCGATCGCCGCGGTGTCGCACTTTGCCATTGCCTCGCGTGCTGCGGGCAAGCCGCACGCATGGCGAATCGAGGTCGACGGTGGCGAGGTCCGTCCGACCGAACCCGCCGCGCTCGCCGCCGGCACCACGGTCACCGTGCAGGAGCTTTATTTCAACACCCCGGCGCGCCGCAAATTTCTGCGTACCGAGGCCACCGAATGGGGCCATTGCGAGGAAGCCTTCCGGCGCATCGCCCTTGCCCATCCCGACGTCGGCTTTACGTTGCAGCACAACGGCCGGCTGGTGCATCGCTTGCTGATCGAAGGCCGCCTCGCGCGGGTGAACGCGCTCCTCGGCGATGGTTTCATGCATGCCGCGGCCACCGTCGATGCCTCGGCCGGGCCGTTGCGCCTCACGGGTTACGCAGCGCGGCCGGCGTACGCGACGCAGGGTGGTAGGCAGTATGCATTTGTGAACGGACGGTTCGTGCGCGATCGCGTGCTCGGGCATGCACTGCGCGAGGCCTATCGCGACATTCTCCATCACGACCGCCAGCCGTCGTACGCGCTTTGGCTCGAGCTCCACCCGCGAATGGTCGACGTGAATGTTCATCCGCAGAAAACCGAAGTGCGTTTTCGCGAAACGGGTGCAGTCCACCAGTTCGTGCGACACGCTGCGGAGCGAGCGCTGGCCGCAACCGGTGCCGAGCAGCCGGCGGCCTCCGCTGCTGAAAAGCTGGGACTCGCGGCGGCGCGCACGCCTCCCCTGGCGTCGGGCTATGGCAGCAGCATGAGCGGCCTGCGTCCACCGCAACCCCATCCTCAGGCGGCCATCGCGCTGCATGCGACGGAGCCGGCTGCGTTTTACGCGACGTTGTTCGGTCCCCGCCCCACTGCCAGCGTGGGTGAGAGCACACCGGATCTGCCGCCGGGGGACGACACGCATCCGCTCGGCTTCGCATTGGCGCAGCTCCACGGGGTCTATATCCTGGCCCAAAACCGGCCGGGGCTCGTGCTCATCGACATGCATGCCGCGCACGAGCGAATTGTCTACGAAGGGCTGAAGCGCGCGCTGGACACGCACGTCCCGGTGCAGCCGCTGCTGATTCCGGCCACGTTCGCCGCCTCGGCGCTCGACATGGCAGCGGTCGAGGAACATGAAGCGGTGCTCGAGCAACTCGGCTTCGCCATCGGCCCTGTCGGCCCGGCAACGCTTTCAGTGCGCGGGATTCCCGCGCCGCTGGCCGACGCCGACGCAGCGACACTCGCCCGCGGCGTGCTGCATGAATTGCGCGAGTACGGCGGCACCGATGTGCTGGCGGCACATCGAGACGAATTGCTGAGCACGATGGCCTGCCACGGCGCGGTCCGGGCCCACCGCATGCTGGCGATCCCGGAGATGAATGCATTGCTGCGGGAGATGGAGGCTACCGAGCGGGCAGGCCAATGCAATCACGGCCGTCCCACCTGGTACCAGCTGACCCTCGCCGACCTCGACCGCTTGTTTGCGCGCGGTCGCTAGAGCGAAGACGCGGCCTTTGCAGGCGATGAACATGACGCCGCCCGTGGTGCTCCTGATGGGTCCGACGGCGTCCGGCAAGAGCGCGCTTGCGCTGACGCTTTCGCGGCAGTTCGCCGCCGAGATTGTGAGCGTGGACTCGGCGCAGATTTACCGCGGCATGGATATCGGCACGGCCAAGCCCGATCGCGCGGCCCGTGCGCATACGCCACATCACCTCATCGACATCCTCGACCCTGATGCTACGTATTCGGCGGCGCAATTTGTCGCCGATGCGCACGCGGCCATTCTCGCCATCCGGGCGCGTGGCCGAGTGCCGCTTCTC
>JANXZT010000196.1 GCA_025355395.1 Betaproteobacteria bacterium | reverse complement strand
TCGCCGGCGGTGCGCGGCCTGCTCGTGGCGCTGCCCAACGACGTGCTGCTCGACGTCGTCGTCGGCGCGGTGCTGACCGTCCTGTCGTATTCGAGCCTGGCCGTGGTGCTGCTCATCGCTTCACTCGCGGCGCTGCATGTGATCGCGTTGCCGGTGGCACTGGGGCTCGTGCTGGGGGCCAACTTCGGCAGCGGTCTGCTGGGGATGCTTTCTACCCTGCGGGCGGTGCCCGAAGCGCGGCGGGTAACGCTTGGCAACTTCCTGTTCAAGCTGATTGGCTGCATCATCGCGGTGCCGCTTCTCAATCCGGTGGTCGGCGCCGTCGAATCGCTGGCCCTCGACCCGGCGCGCGAAGTGGTGCTGTTCCATCTCGCCTTCAACGGCATGCTGGCGCTCGCCTTCCTGTTCTTCACCGCGCCGATCGCGCGCGTGGCGGAGCGGCTGCTGCCCGCCAAGCCGCTCGCCGACGATCCCGCGAAGCCGCGCCATCTCGATCCCTCGGCACTCGCGACGCCATCGCTTGCCATCTCCTACGCCGCCCGCGAAGCGCTGCGCATCGGCGACGTCATCGAGCAGATGCTCACCGGCACCCTGACGGTGGTGCGCACCAATGACCGCGCACTGGCCGAGCGCCTGCGCAAGCTGGACGACATCGTTGACGAGCTCTATACCGCGGTGAAGCTCTATCTCACGCAGATCTCGCGCGAAGCACTGGAGGAAAAAGAAGGTCGGCGATGGACGGACATCGTTTCGTTCACGATCAATTTGGAACAGATCGGCGACATCATCGACCGCGTGATCACCGACGTGGTCGAGAAAAAGATCGAGAAGGGGCGCAATTTCAGCGAAGCGGGCATGGCCGAGATTTGCGACCTGCATGGCCGGCTGGTGGCCAACCTACGGTTCGGATTGACCGTGTTCATGACCGGCGACTTGAAGAGCGCGCAGGAGTTGCTGGCCCAGAAAGTCATCATCCGCGAGCTCGAGCGCGCTTATGCCAATACCCATCTCCAGCGTCTTGCCGGCAACACGATAGAGAGCATCGAGACCTCATCGCTGCACATCGATCTCATCTCGGATTTCCGCCGCATCAACTCGCACATCTGCTCCATCGCCTATCCCATTCTCGAAGAAGCGGGTGTGCTCGCCCGCACGCGCCTGAAGGAAGCCGCGCCGGTGCCGGCGCAAAGCGCGCCGCGGCGCGAACAGGACGACGATGCGGCCGGGCAGGACGGCTGGCAAAAGCGCAAGCCGCACACCGCGTGATCGAATGCCTACCCGCGAACGCAACCATTCGTCATTCCCGCGAACGCAACGATTCGTCATTCCCGCGAATGCAACCATTCGTCATTCCCGCGGATGCAACCATTCGTCGTTCCCGCGGACGCAACCATTCGTCATTCCCGCGGATGCGGGAATCCATTTTTTCAGACCCGAGTATGTGCCCAATTCAAGGTCAAAATGGGTCGCCTAGGCAAAGTCAAAATGGTTCCCTGCGTTCGCAGGGATGACGATGCCGTGCCGTCACGTTCGCATGGATGACGATGCCGTGCCGTCACGCTCGCAGGGGATGACGGTGTCGCGCCGTCACGTTCGCAGGGATGACGGTGCCGTGCCGTCACGCTCGCAGGGATGACGGTGCCGTGCCGTCACGCTCGCAGGGGATGACGGTGTCGCGCCGTCACGTTCGCAGGCATGACAATTGAGATTTGTCAGCGATTACCGAACGCTTCGTAGCATCGACGGCGGCCCGTGTCGTACCGCCGTTCGCAAGTGAGGCTCACCGAAATTTTGCTCTGCAATAAGATCTTGGCGGGGCTGATTTAGAGCTCCTCAGGCGCCTAGCACCCGCACCGTCATGCCCGCGACCGAGCTTTCCCTCGCCGTAACACTCGCCGTTCTTGGGGCCGGCATTCTGCACGCCGGATGGAACGCACTGCTCAAATCGGCGCCGGGCGGCGATCCCCTGCTCGATACTGCCGCGGTGGTCGCCGGCTCGTCGCTGTGGGGCCTTGCGATGGTGCCGTTCG
>JANXZT010000194.1 GCA_025355395.1 Betaproteobacteria bacterium | reverse complement strand
CCTTGACGGTGTCGTAGAAGTGGTAGTGCCAGTTGTCCTCGCTCATGTTGCCGAGCGAGGCGCCGATGCCGCCCTGCGCCGCCACCGTATGTGACCGCGTCGGGAATACTTTCGACAGCACGGCAACCGCGAGTCCGGCCTCGCTCAATTGCAACGACGCCCGCATGCCGGCACCGCCGGCGCCGATCACGATGGCATCAAACTTTCGCACCGGAAGGCTCGACGGCGTCATCGAACCCCCCACAACAGCTGGAGGGTCCAGCCGAAATACGCGACCAGAAGCGCGATCGAGATCACCTGCATCGCGATGCGCACCCCGGCCGGCTTGATGTAGTCCATGTAGATGTCGCGTACGCCGACCCAGGCGTGATACAGGAGCGCGATCATGAACAGCAACGTCACCAGCCGGAACGGACCATTGGCGAGGAGGGAAGTCCACAGCGTGAAGTCGAGGCCGCCGTTCCACATGAGGATGGCGAGGAATACCACTGTGTAAATCGCCATGATCACGGCGGTGATGCGCTGGGCGAGCCAACTCATCGACCCGTAATGGGCGCCGGTGGTTTGACGAAGCGGCCGATTCACCACAGTCGCGCGCCGAGGATCGCCGTCAAGGCGAGGCTCACCATCAGCACGACCGCGCTGGAGCGGCGGGCCGGGGCCAGGTCGTCGCCGATGTGAAGGTCGAGGAGCAGATACCGTATGCCGGCGCAGAAGTGATGCAGGTAAGCCCATACGAATACCAGCAGCACGAGCTTGGCCAGCGGGGAAGCGACCCAATCGCGGACTTGCCCGAACGCTTCGGGAGACGTCCGGCTCGCGCCGACGGCGAGGAGGAGCAAAGGAATGCCGAACAGGAACAGCAGGGCGCCGCTGATGCGGTGAAGGATGGAAATGATAGCCGGCAGCGGCTGCCGGATCGCGACGAGGTTGAGGTAGACCGGGCGACGCTTGACCAAGAGATGCTCGACGACAGGAGGATAAGGGCGCCGCAAGACCAGGCCGCGGGTCGCGCAGGGTCGCGCAGTTCGCGCAGGTTCGTTGTGCACCGCACTAAATTATAGCGCGTCGGTCCCGTCGCCGCCACCGCGGACAGCCCTCCTTCACCTCACGGACGCACGTTATGGCTCAACCGAGGATGTTGAGGTAATGATGCTGCCGGGTGGTGCTAAGGCCGCGCCGGACCTCCACCGGACGGTCGCCGAAGGTGAAGGTCACGCGGTCGACGGCGAGGAGCGGTGTTCCCGGCTCAATGGAGAGCAGCGTCGCAGTGGCGCGGTCGGCGCAGACGGCACGAAGCCGCTCTTCCGCCTTGAGCATGCGCACGCCAAACTGCGTCTCGAACAGCCCGTACATCGAGCCGTGATAGTCCATCACGCGGGCCTTGGTCAGCCCCTTGAAGAGCAACGCAGGCAGGGTGATGTCGTCCAGCACGACCGGCTTGCCGCCATACTCCAGCAATCGGCGCAGCAGCAGCACCGGCTCACCGGCCTTGAGATCGAGAAGCCGCGCCACTTCGGCGCCGGCCTTGCCGCGGCGCACCTCGAGGAGTCGACTCGCGGGATATTCATCCTGCCCGTCGTCGCGGCGGATGCGCAGGAAGCGAAAGGCCGAGGCGGCATCCTCCGTGTGGGTGGCGACGAACGTACCTTTCCCCTGCCGGCGCACCACCAGATTGCCGGCGACGAGCGCGTCGATGGCCTTGCGCACCGTCCCTTGCGCCACCTTGAATCGCGCGGCGAGCTCGATCTCGCTCGGAATCGCCTCGCCGGGTCGCCATTCTCCGGTTTCGAGGCTTTTTTCGAGCGCCGTCTTGATCTGGAGATAGAGCGGCTGAAATGAAGGAGCGGGGGTCGGCATGGCGTGGGAGGTGGCAGCCGTATTATCGGCACGGGCGCCACCTACTGTCCAATCCATTATCTTATATCATTTATAAGATATAGGACTTCGTTGACACCACGACGGTTGGAGCCCTACAATTCAACGCATCGGCGGCATTTTCGCAGCATGACGTCGTGCCGCAACCCGCAAGTTGACCATCGACCCATGAGTGCCCGCGCAGGGCATCGGCACGTGCGCCCGCACTCCCCTCCTCGAGGAGCCCAGGCATCATGAAGACCCCCGTCCGCGTTGCCGTCACCGGCGCTGCCGGCCA
>JANXZT010000522.1 GCA_025355395.1 Betaproteobacteria bacterium | reverse complement strand
CGCGCGGCAAGTTCGAAGCGTGGGCGTCGTACGACTACGCCAATCCGGACCTGAACAGCGGCTTCCTGTCGGGCGACGGCACGCTCGACACCGTGGCCGCCGGTCTCGACATCAAGATGAGCGATCGCCTGCTGGTCGGTGCGGCGTTCGGCTATACCGAGAACAAGGTCGACTTCTCCCGTTCCGGATTCAAACTGAAGGAAGCCACCGGCACGGCGTACGCCGGCTACGGCCAAGGCCCCTGGTATGTCGGCGGCACGCTGGGCGCCAGCGACCTCGATTACCGGGATGTTCATCGCAACATCACGCTCGGCGCCGCGACCCGGGTCGAGAGCGGCACGACGCGCGGTTACGCGACCACGGCGCGGCTCCTTGGCGGCTATTGGTTCAACGCGGGACGCAGCCTGATGCATGGCCCCAATGTGCGCGTGACCTGGCAGGACATCAAGGTCCGCGCGTACTCGGAGGAGGGTTCGGCGAGCACGACCATGTCGTTCAACCAGCAGCAGCGACAATCACTGGTGACGAGCCTGGGCTGGCAGGTGGCAGGCACGTTCGGGGCCTTCCGGCCGTTCGCACGCGTCGCCTGGGAGCATGAAGCCAAGGCCGACGATCGCGAAGTGACCGCGTCGATCTATGGCGTCAACGGCCGATTCACCGTGCCCGCATACCGTCCGGACGACAACTACGCGCTCTTCACCGTGGGTGCCTCGACCGACATCGGCCGCATCACCGCCTTCGTCAACGGCTCGGCAACGGGTGGCAGGAGCGATGGCAATGGGTATGGCATTACGGTGGGGCTGCGGGTGCCGCTCTAAGGAACCTAACACGCCGCAATCGCTGCCGGGGCCGCCGCGAAGGCGGCCTTCTGCATTCAAGCGCCGGCTATTGACGACTGCGCAATTTCCTGGCGCAGATTTGCAAGGTAGTGCAGGCCGGCGATGGCCCGCGGCCCGTACCACGATGTCATCTCGCCATCGACAAGATGGGCCGGCCGGCCCTTGGCGGCGGCAATGGACGCGACTTCGCGCGCGCGAAACGCGAACGGCTCGCTTGATACAAGAATGCGTCGCGCGCGCCCCCATGCACCATCGTCATCCGCCAGCGTGGGATAGCGCGCCGCGGAGTCCGCGACCGAAACCACGTCCCAGCCCGCCGCCGCCAGTGTGGCGCCGATGTAGGTGGGGGCGGCCACGCTCATCCACGGCTTCTTCCAGATGAGGTAGATCACCGGCTCGCGCGGCAGCGTTGCCGCCACGCTTCGCAGCCCGTCCAGTGCGACGGTCAACGCATCGCCGAGCCTCGCTGCCGCAATGTCGCGGTCGAACACCGCCCCCAACAGGCGATAGAGCCGCACGTTGTCCTCCGGGCATTGAGGGTGCGTCACGATGACGCTGGGCACGAATGCCCGCGCGGCATCGACGACCTCGCGCCGGTTCTCATCGACGTTGACAATGAGATGCGTGGGTGAGAGCGTGCGCAAGCGAGAGAGGTCCGGATCCTTGGTGCCGCCGATCTTGGGCACACGGCGCACGGCATCGCGCGGATGCACGCAAAATCCTGTCCGGGCGACAACCTGCGGCCCAAGGTCCAGGGCGAACAGCAACTCGGTGATGCTCGGCACCAGGCACGCGATCCGGGCCGTGGCATTCGCCTTGGCATGGCTGGTCCCGACCCAATCCATGCGCGGGTCGGGCACCGTCACACCGGATTCAGCCGGGCGCACGGGGTTTCCTTGGCGCGCGGGCAAACGCCGCATCGAAAAGCGGCCTCGGCAGCACACGCAGGAGGCGCCCGACCAACGCCATCTGCCACGGCAGCACATAGAAGCGCCGGCGGCGGGCGATCGCTCGCGCCATCAGCCGGGCGGCGCGCTCGGCGGGCATGAGGAACGGCATGCGATAAGGATTGTGCGCGGTCATCGGCGTGGCAATGTACCCGGGACAGATCGTGACCACCGACACGCCACTGCCGACGAGCTCCACCCGCAGCGCTTCAAGATAGTTGATCGCCGCGGCCTTGGAGGCGGAGTAGGCGGCCGATCCGGGCAATCCGCGATAGCCCGCGATGCTGGCCACGCCCACCAGCGTTCCGCGTCGCGCGGCGCGCATGCCAGCGAGAAATGGCTGGAACGTGTGCAGGATGCCGAGCACGTTGGTCGCGAACACGGCTTCGAATGCGCTCAGATCTTCAACCAACTCCGTCGACGTCCCGCGCGACACGCCGGCATTTGCGATCACCACGTCGGCCGGGCCGAACCGGGCGTTGAAATCCGTAGCGGCGCTGGCCAGCGCGGAAGCATCGCGCACGTCGCCGGCATAGATCGCGACGTGAGTGGCGGGCAATTCGGCCGCCAACAAGTCGAGCGCGTCGGCGCGGCGCGCAAAGAGTCCGACGTGGGCGCCCTCGCTCGCGTAATGGCGCGCCAACGCGGCCCCGATGCCGCTGCTGGCGCCGGTCAGGAAGACGTTCATGGCGCGCCGCCCCGCGGAGCGCACACTGCCGCGATCACGGCACCGGCCGTCGGCGCCCGGGGCGCTGCGGCGTCAGTGTTTCGTCCGCTCGGTGCGCGCTTTGGCGATAAGACTATCGATCGCCGCCGGTAACGCAGCGTGCGTGCCTACCCGATCGGACGCAGTGGCAAATTTGCCATCGACGATTACATACGGCACCGACTGGACGTTATAGGCGCCGCCCACGGATTTGGCGCGGTTCACCTTGCCCGCGATGCCAAAGGAGTTGTACATGTCCTCTACTTTCTTGCGATCCAGGCCTTTGGTTGCCGCCCAATCGAAGAAGATTTTGTCGGATGCGAGGTTGACGCCCTGCTTGTGGATCGCCGCAAACACGTCGGGGGTGAGCCGCGCCTCTTCACCGAGGGCATCGAGGGTGAAATAGACCTTGGCCAGCGCGATCCAGCGGTCCTGGAATAACACCGGCACGCGCCTTAACTGCACGTCCGGCGGCAGCGTCTTGAGCCAGGTCCCCAATATAGGCTCGAGGTCTGCGCAATGTGGACAACCGTAGGAAAAGAACTCGATGACCTCGATCTTGTTGCCGGTTTCGACCGGCTGGGCAATCTTGAGCCGGACGTACTGCTTGCCTTCCTGCAAATCACCCTGCGCCCATGCCGGCGACGCAAACACAGTGAGCGCAGCGGCAACAAACGGCAACAGGCGCGAAATAAGTAGGTATGTCGATGACATTGTGGTGACTCCGGAATGTGGCAACCCGACGGCGTCGCGGTTACGGCTATTTTAGGGCCTCTTCACAGCCCCTAGAGTTAACGCGGCGCCATGCCGGCAGGCTGACCGAATCGCCCTTGGGGTCAGAACTTGATGACCGCGACATCGAAGCCACGGCGGGTGAGCTCGCCTTTCATGCGGTTCAGCTCATCGGTGTTGTCGTAGGGGCCAAGGCGCACGCGAAAACGCACACCCTTGTCCGGCACCGACGCCTCCTGCACCGCCGCCTCCCAGCCAGCGAGCGCCAGTCGTGCCTTGAGGTTCTCGGCGTCGTCCTCGGTCGAGAACGACCCCGCCTGGAGCCAGAACCGATCGGGCGCCTTGGTGTCGCGGCCCGCGGCGGTGCCGGCCTTGTCGGCGGCGCGGTCCTCACCCGGGGGGATCATGCGCTCTACAGTCGCCCTGTCGGTCGTCCGATCAGTGGCTTTGGATTGGACTTTGGGCTCTTCAGCGCCGGGCAGAATCTTGTAGAAATCAAATCGCGGCTTGCTGGTGGCGTTGTCGGCCTTGCCGCCGCGCCCGGGCGTCGCGTCGCGCGACGAATCGCGGTTTGCAATGCTCGCCGCCGGGGTCTGGTAAGGATTGCCGCCCTTCATCAAATAGAAGGCAAGTCCCGCGGCGATGGCGAGCCCCAGCGCCACACCGATGAAAACGCCGAGCAAGGTGCTGCCCCCGCCGCCCCGGCGGGTGGTCTCTCCGTGCCGCGCGGCGGCGGCGACGCGGGAGGTTCGGCGATCGTTGCTCGATCTCATGAGGACAGGCTTAAGACGGACAAGACGTTCACATCTCTTCGGGTGCGCTGATGCCGAGGACGGCGAGCCCGTTGCTCACCGATTGCCCAGCCGCCGCGGCGAGCGCCAAACGCGCACGCTGCACGCGCTTGTCGTCGACCAGGAAACGCTCCGCATTATAGTAACTATGGAAATCGGCGGCCAATGCCTTGAGATAAAACGTCACGAGATGCGGCGCAAGATCGCGCGCCGCCAAGGCCAACTCGGCGGGCAGATCGGCGAGGCGGCGCAGCAAGGCGTCCTCGTAGCGGCTGGTCAGTGCCGTGAGATCGGCATCCTTGAGGGCGTTCGCCGCATTCGCGCGGGATAGCCCCGCCTGCTTCAGGACCGAGCACACCCTGGCATGTGCGTATTGAACGTAGTACACCGGGTTTTCTTCGGATTGCGAGCGCGCGAGATCGATGTCGAACACGAACTCGGTATCGGCCTTGCGTGACACCAGGAAGAAGCGCACCGCGTCGCGGCCCGCCTCATCGATGAGCTCGCGCAGCGTCACGTAGCTGCCGGCGCGCTTGGAAATCTTCACCTCTTCGCCTCCGCGCATCACGGTCACCATCTTGTGCAGCACGTAATCGGGATAGCCTCGCGGAATGCCGAGATTGGCCGCCTGCAGGCCGGCGCGAACGCGTACTACCGTGCTGTGATGGTCCGACCCCTGCACGTTGATAGCCCGCGCGAACCCGCGTTCCCATTTGGTGATGTGATAGGCGACGTCGGGCACGAAGTACGTGTACGCGCCGTCCGCTTTCCGCATCACGCGGTCCTTGTCATCGCCGTGGCCGGTGGTGCGCAGCCACAATGCGCCGCCTTCGTCGTAGGTCTGTCCGGAGCGGACCAGCCGGTCGACCGTCGCCTCCACCCGCCCATCGGAATAGAGCGAGCTCTCGAGATAATAATTGTCGAAGCGCACGCCGAACGCCTGCAGGTCACGGTCCTGCTCGCGGCGCAGCTCGGCCACCGCAAACGCACGGATCGACTCGATGTCGGTCAGGTCATGCCCGACCTGGTCGAGGTAGCGTTGCGCGATTTCGCGGATGTATTCGCCGCGATAACCCTCTTCGGGAAAAGGCGCGCTCTCACCAAGAATCTCGTGAGCTCGGGCCCGGACTGAAATCGCGAGATTCTGGATCTGTTGTCCGGCGTCGTTGTAATAGAACTCGCGCGTGACGGCAGCACCCCGACATTCGAGCAGGTTGGCAAGCGCATCGCCCAGGGCCGCCTGCCGGCCGTGTCCCACATGCAGCGGCCCGGTCGGATTGGCTGAAACAAATTCGACTAGAACGCGTTCGCCTGACCACTCGAGGCCGCGCCCGAAGCGCTCGCCCTCTTCCAGGATGCGCACGACGACAGCCTGCCGCGCCGCAGGGGCGAGAAAGATATTGATGAAGCCGGCACCGGCAATCTCGGTGCGCTCCACCAGCGACAGCGGCGGCAATGCCGCCACCAGTTGCGCCGCGAGCTCGCGTGGATTGCGCTTCAATCGCGACGCATGAAGAAGTGCAACATTCGACGCAAAGTCTCCATGCTGCGCCTGCTTGGGACGGTCGAGGACGATCGCCTGGTCGGCACCATCGCAGCCGGTGGCGGCCAGCGCGGTCGCGAGCCACGATTGAAGTTGGGTCTTGATGTCGTTCACTGCAATCATTATAGCGATGGCTGCAAGCGTTGCGCGATGATTGCGCGGACGTACGTCACTCGTAGCGCATCTATCAAAGAAAGCCCAGTGGATCGACGTCGATTGCCCAATGCAAGCGGTGCGCCGGAAGTTCATCGATTTGGGCGCGCCATCCCGGCAGGAAGCGTTGCAAGTCCGCGCGCTCGGTGCTCTGCACCACCACCTGCCCGCGTTCCATGCCGGCCCTCTTGGCGAGCATTGCCGGCACCGGCGCGAACACTTCGACCGGAACCGACATCGCTCTCGCATGCGCGCGGCCGAGCGCACTGCCGCGCTCGAGGAATGCGTTGACCATCTCGCGCGTAGGTGCTTCTGCCGCAAGAACGGTCAGATGGGTATAGGGCGGCATGCCGGCGGTGCGGCGATCGGCGAGCAACGCATCGGCCAACCGGTCGTAGTCGTGCGCCATCAGCGCCTGATAGAGCGCATCGTGCGGAAAATCGGTTTGCACGATGACTTCGCCCGGAAGGTTTGCGCGTCCCGCCCGCCCCGCCACCTGAAACAAGAGCGCGCCGAATCGCTCCGTCGCACGAAAGTCGGCGCTGTAGAGCGCGTTGTCCCCGCCGAGCACTCCCACGAGTGTGAGGCGCGGAAAATCGTGTCCCTTGGCGAGCATCTGGGTGCCCACCAGGATGTCGAGCGCGCCAGCATTCATCTGCTCGCGAATGGCTGTAAACGCGCCTTTGCGTTGCGTCGTGTCGCGGTCGATCCGCGCGATGCGCGCGGTTGGAAACAGTCGCCGCAATGCATCTTCGAGCCGCTGCGTACCCTGGCCGACCGGCACGAGGTCGACATTGCCGCAGTGCGGACAGGCGCGGGTCAGACGTTCGACGTGACCGCAATGATGGCAACGCAACCCCGCCACTTCGCGATGCATGACGAGCCGCGCGCTGCACTGGGGACACTCGGCACGCCAACTGCAATTACCGCACAGGAGGCTCGGCGCAAAACCGCGCCGGTTGATGAAAACGAGCGATTGCTCGCCGCGCTCGAGCCTCGCGCCGATGGCAGCAATGAGGGAGGCTCCCAGGCCATCGCGCGTCTGCAGCGTATGCGCCGGCGTGAGCACGACGGCAGGCATGCGTGCCGGCGCGATCGCCCGATGGGTGAGCCGCAGCCACCCGTAACGGCCGTTGCGCGCATGCAGGAGGCTTTCAAGCGAGGGCGTGGCGCTCCCCAGCACGATGGGCACGCCGCGCGCCTTCGCCCGCCATACGGCCACGTCACGCCCGTGATAACGCACGTTGTCCTGCTGCTTGAACGAGGCGTCGTGCTCTTCGTCGACCACGATGAGCTGCAGCCGCGGCAACGGCGTGAACACTGCGAGCCGCGTGCCGACGACGAGGTCGGCCTCGCCGGTCGCCGCCATTGCAAAGCCGCGATGCCGCTCACCGGCAGCGAGCCGGCTGTGCAACGTGACGATAAGTCGTCCGGGAAGGGCGGCCCTGACGCGCTGCTCCAATTGCGGCGTGAGATTGATTTCGGGGACCAGCACCAACACCTGCCCATCACCGGCAATCACGCGCGCCGCGGCCGCAAGATAGACCTCGGTCTTGCCGCTTCCGGTTACGCCCTGGAGCAACAGCGGCGCAAAGCCGTGAGCGCTTGCTATTGCCGCGGCGGCAACCTGTTGCGCGTCGTTGAGCGGGGGACCGTCGGCCACGGTGCGCGTCTCCACGCCAGGCGGCGCAGACGCTTCGACGAGGCCCTGCGCCGTCCAGCGGCGCAATGTCGCCAGGGCTGCGGGCGGAATCGATGCCAAGACCGCGCGATGCAGAACCTCGCCCGCAACGAGCGGTGCGAGCGCGTCCCGAACATGTGGCCGCAGACGCGCTGCGCGCCCGCCCAGCACATCGCGCCCGCGTGGCGTCGCGCGCCACGCCGTCACGGCGTTCCGCGCCCGCCGGCTTCGCTCGAGCGGCGGGAGAATCTGCGACACCACCAGCCCTAGCGGCTGCTGGTAATAACGCGACACGAAGTCCGCCATTGCCAGAACATCTTCCGGCAAGGGAGGAATTGATTCGATCACCTCCGCCACCGGCTGCAGCTTGTCAGCGGAAACTTCGGATGACTCCGAGACTCGCGTGACCACTCCGTGCATCGAGCGACGCGAGAGTGGCACCCGCACGATCGTCCCTCGCTGCACGGCCAACCCGCCGGGACTCCAGTAGTCGAACGTCGTCCATGCCGCTACCGGAAGCGCCACGTGGACGATCATCGGTCAGCGATATCGCGGGCTGGCAAGGTTGTAGTGTTCCACATCATGACATTGCATCTGAGCAATGCAGGCCAACTCCTTATTTTCAAACAACTGCCCGCAAACCTCGCCTGAGTTGTGGATAACTTTGTGCGTAAGTGACCGCGGATCGCGCCCCGAGTAATGATGTGCGCATACAACATTTTTGGTCGTGCGGGGCGAATAAAAATTCGCGCTTTTGTAATCAATGGCTTGAAAAGTGCTTCCCTATGACGGTGAACCGCCTTCTGCCGCTTCCGGGGGTTGACACCGAAATGTGCATAACCCCGCCCGGGCGTCCCGGCGGGCGCCGGATTTGTCAACCCCCCGGGAAGCCGCGCCGGATGGGCCGTTGCAGCCCTTTGGGTCAAGCGGAGGATCATTGCGCGGGGTTGACACGCGACTCCCGGTGCACGGTTTCGACCAATGCCGCAACATGCGCGAGCGGGGTGCCGGGCAGGATGCCGTGACCCAGGTTGAATATGTACCCCGGAGCAGGACCGGCCGCCTGGATGACCGCCTCAGTCTCGCGCACAACGGTATCCAGATCAGTGAGCAATACCAACGGATCGAGGTTGCCCTGCAGCGCCACGCGCCGACCCAGTTCGCGTCGCGCCTTGGCAATATCGACCGTCCAGTCAAGACCGAGCGCCGAGGCTCCAACGTCCGCGGCTTCATCGAGCGATGCACCCGCGCCTTTGGTGAACAGGATGGTCGGTATCGCGCGACCGTCAGGGGCGGGTTTGAGCGCCGCCAGAATTTCGCGCATCGGGCGCAGCGAGAATTGCCGGTAGGCGGCGTGTGACAACAGGCCGCCCCAGGTATCGAAGATCATCACCGCATCGGCGCCCGCCGTGATCTGCTCGTTGAGATAAGCGGCGACTGCAACGGCGTTGACGTCGACGAGCCGTCGCAATAAATCCGGACGCGCATACGACATCCGCCGCACGCTCGCGAAATCCGGGCTGCCGCCGCCTTCGATCATGTAGCACGCGAGGGTGAACGGACTCCCCGCAAATCCGATGAGCGGCACGCTTCGCCCAAGCGCACGCTTGATTTCTCCAACCGCATCGAACACATAGCGCAATGACGCCATGTCGGGTGCCGCCAGTGCCGCAATGCTTTCCGCGGTGGCTGTGGTGCGCTCGAATTTCGGCCCTTCCCCGTCCACGAAGTAAAGCCCGAGCCCCATTGCGTCCGGCACGGTCAGGATGTCCGAAAAAAGGATGGCTGCATCGAGCGGAAATCGCGCCAGCGGCTGCAACGTCACCTCGGTGGCGAGTGAGGGCGTCTTGGCGAGCGCAAGAAAGCTGCCGGCCCTGGCGCGCGTTGCGTTGTATTCCGGAAGATAGCGTCCGGCCTGGCGCATCAGCCACACCGGCGTGTACGGCGTGGGCTCGCGACGTAAGGCGCGCAGGAAGACGTCGTTCTCGAGCGCAGGCATCGTCGGAGCGTAGCGGCAAGGAGCGTCGCCGGCAAGGCCGCGCGCGCAACGGTCACGTCATTGCGCAGGAACCAGCGCGTGGCCGGTGAGGCGCTCGAGGATCGCAAGCGGCGCGCGGGCGGGGTCGTACAGCGCCGACACCGGCAGGTTAATGGTTTGCTCCAGCATGAATTGGCCCGCGACGACTGCATGCATCACCTGGTCCGAGAAGCAGAGCCACGTGGTGCCCGGCGCAAAGCGCACAGTCTCCTGCGGGCATTCGCGCTGGTAGGTGAGGTCGGCTTTCGCATGGTCGTGCAGGTTCAGCATCAGATGGTCGTAGACCGAGCGCCGGCCCTTGGTGATGCGCAGTGCGGCCAGCACCGCCGACGCGCCGGGGACCGGGTTCGAAATGCGCGGCAGCAATGTCTTCGCCATCACCTCGAACGGTTCGCCGACACGCCAGACGCGGTCCTCCGCGGGATTGACATTCGTGAACACGCGCAAGATGCGCTCACCCCGGCTCGGCCGCGACGGAAACGCGTCGACGTGCAGCCGGGAGTCATCCTTGCGCCAGGAAACCTCGCGCCCGACGACCCCCTGGGGGCGATAGCTGGACCGCGCCCGCTTCACATACGGCGCGTAGCGCGGGAACAATGCGGTGACGAGTTCGGCCGCGGCGGCGGCAAAGCGCGCGATCATCGCGGTGAGTTCCGCGCAGTCCGCGGGACTGCCGACCGCGCCCTTGAGCCGCCCCCCATCGAGGCTGATGTTCTTCGCGCGGCCGTCGGACCACGCCGGCGAAAGAAAGCGACGCTCGGAATCGGTCAGCACGAAGTTCACGTGCGGCAACCGGATGACGCCACCTTCCTCGAGCGCGCGCGAAACGCGCTGCGGCACCTCGTCCGCGAGCGGCGGACGCCATTCCTTGAGGTCCAGCGTGACGACGGCCGACATCGCGTCGAACACTTCAGCGCGGGAGCTCCGAGCGTCCCATCAGGAAGGTATCGACCGCGCGGGCGCATTGCCGTCCTTCGCGAATCGCCCACACCACGAGGGACTGTCCGCGACGAATGTCACCGGCGGCGAAAACGCGCGGCACGGAGGTCGCATAGTCATCGGTGCCTGCCTTGAGATTGGTGCGCGCGTCGCGCTCGGGCGTTAAATCATCCCAGAGGCGCAATGGCGACGGCCCGACGAAGCCCATCGCAAGGAGGACGAGATCGGCTTTGAGCTCGAACTCGCTGTTGGCAATCTCGGCCATGCGCATCTGGCCATCACTGCCGCGTTGCCATTCGACGCGCGCCGCGACGAGCGTGCCGACCTTGCCGTTGGCGCCTTCGAACCGCTTGGTGGCCACCGCCCAATCGCGTTCGCACCCTTCTTCGTGCGAAGACGAGGTACGCAACTTGATCGGCCAATACGGCCAGACCAGTGGCTTGTTTTCGTGCTCGGGAGGCTGGGGCAACAACTCGAATTGGATAATCGACTTCGCGCCCTGGCGATTGGAGGTGCCGACGCAATCGGAGCCCGTATCGCCGCCGCCGATCACGATGACGTGCTTGCCGGTGGCGAGAATCTGCTCGCGCACCACATCGCCCGCCACCACCCGGTTTTGTTGCGGGAGGAACTCCATCGCGAAATGTACGCCGGCAAGCTCGCGCCCGGGCACAGGCAAGTCGCGCGGGTGCTCGGCCCCGCCGGTGAGCACCACGGCGTCGTGCTCGGCCAGGAGTTGCGGTGCGGGATAATCCCTTCCGACTTCGATGCCCGGCCGGAATGCGACGCCTTCCATCGACATCTGGGCCATGCGGCGGTCGATGAGGTGCTTTTCCATCTTGAAGTCCGGAATGCCGTAGCGAAGGAGCCCGCCCACGCGGTCGGATTTCTCGAACACCGTCACGTCGTGCCCGGCACGGGCAAGCTGCTGCGCGCAGGCGAGGCCCGCCGGGCCCGACCCGACGACCGCGACGTGCTTGCCGGTTTTGTGCGACGGCGTGACAGGCACCACCCAGCCTTCTTCCCATCCCTTGTCAATGATGAAGTGCTCGATCGACTTGATACCCACCGGATTGTTATTGATGTTGAGCGTGCACGCCGCTTCGCACGGCGCGGGGCAGATGCGCCCGGTGAACTCGGGAAAGTTGTTGGTCGAATGCAGGACGTCGAGCGCGGTGCGCCATTGCTCCCGATACACGAGATCGTTCCAGTCCGGGATGATGTTGTTGACCGGGCAGCCGCTTTGGCAAAACGGAATGCCGCAGTCCATGCAACGCGCGCCCTGCTTCGACGCATCGGGGTCGGCGAGACGCAGCACGAACTCGCGATAGTTGCGTACGCGCTCGACGATGGGGAGCATAGGCTCAACGACGCGCTCGAGCTCCATGAAGCCGGTAATCTTGCCCACTAGGCGGTCTCGCGCACACGCGAGGGCGCCGACCGGGTCGCTGCCTGCGAGGCGTACATCTCGGTCAACGCGCGGGTGTATTCGTTGGGCAGGACCTTGACGAAGCGGCCGAGCGACTTTTCCCAGCCATCGAGGATGGCGAGCGCGCGGGTGCTTCCCGTGTAGCGCAAATGCCGCTCGACCAACTCCCGCAACAGCGCCTCGTCGGCCCGTCCGCCGTGGCGCATGCGCCCCTTGCCGGCGACACACCACTCTTCCTCTGCCTTGACCTGGTCGATCTCGCTCAATACGCCTTCCAATCCGACCATGCTGGTGTTGCAGCGGCTACGGAAGTCACCGTCCGCGTCGTACACATAGGCGACGCCGCCGCTCATGCCGGCGGCAAAATTGCGGCCGGTATGGCCGAGCACCACCACGGTGCCGCCGGTCATGTACTCGCAGCCGTGATCACCGGTGCCCTCCACTACGGCGGAAGCTCCCGAATTGCGAACGCAGAAACGCTCACCAGCAACGCCGCGGAAGTACGCTTCGCCAGCGATCGCGCCGTACATCACGGTGTTGCCGATGACGATGTTCTCTTCGGGTTTTGCGGGGCAGCTCGGGTCCGGATACACCACGATGCGTCCGCCGGAAAGCCCCTTGCCAACGTAGTCGTTGGTGGCGCCTTCGAGCTCGAACGTGATGCCGTGGGCAAGGAACGCACCAAAGCTTTGGCCGGCAATGCCCTTGAACGCCACGTGGATGGTGTCGTCAGGCAAGCCCGCGTGGGCATATTTGCGGACAACGGTGTTGGACAGCATCGCGCCTACCGTGCGGTTGGCATTGCGGATCTTGTAATTGAGAGTCACCGCCTGGCGGCTGTCGAGCGCAGGAGCGCACGCCGCAATGAGCTGGTGATCGAGCGCATGTTCGAGCTTGTGATCCTGCGCTTCGCAATGGTAGCGGGCGACTTCGGGGGGCATCTGCGGCTGGTAGAAGATGCGGCTGAAATCGAGGCCGCGCGCCTTCCAGTGGGCAATGCCCTTGGCCGTGTCGAGGAGATCGGAGCGACCGATCAGGTCGTCGAAGCGCTTCACTCCAAGCTTGGCCATCAATTCACGAACTTCCTCGGCCACGAAAAAGAAAAAATTGACGACGTGCTCCGGCTGGCCGGCGAATTTCTTGCGCAACTCCGGATTCTGGGTAGCGATGCCGACCGGACACGTGTTGAGATGGCACTTGCGCATCATGATGCAGCCTTGGGCCACCAGCGGTGCGGTGGCAAAGCCGAACTCGTCCGCACCGAGCAATGCGCCGATCAGCACGTCGCGGCCCGTTTTCATCTGGCCGTCCACCTGCACGGCGATCCGCCCGCGCAAGCGGTTCAGCACCAGGGTCTGCTGCGTTTCGGCGAGGCCCAACTCCCACGGCGTTCCGGCATGCTTGATCGATGACACCGGCGAGGCCCCGGTGCCGCCGTCGTGCCCGGCAATGGTCACATGGTCGGCCTTGGCCTTGGCTACACCCGCGGCCACGGTGCCCACCCCCACCTCGGAGACGAGCTTCACCGAAATGGAGGCCAGTGGATTCGCATTCTTGAGATCGTGGATGAGCTGCGCGAGATCCTCGATCGAATAGATGTCGTGATGCGGTGGCGGCGAGATAAGTCCCACACCCGGCACCGAAAACCGCAGCTTGGCGATGTACTCGGAGACCTTGTGCCCCGGCAACTGGCCGCCTTCGCCGGGCTTGGCACCCTGCGCCATCTTGATCTGGATTTGGTCGGCCGACGCCAGGTATTCAGCGGTGACGCCGAAACGCCCGGACGCTACCTGCTTGATGCGCGAGCGCAGCGAATCGCCCTCCTTCATCGCGATGTCGGCCACCACGCTCGGAATGCGCGACTTGAGCGTCTCGCCCTTGGCCAACGGCACGTAACGCCGCGAGTCCTCGCCGCCTTCGCCGGTGTTCGACTTGCCGCCGATGCGGTTCATTGCCACGGCCAGCGTGGTGTGCGCCTCGGTCGAGATCGAGCCCAGGCTCATCGCGCCGGTCGCGAAGCGCCGGACGATTTCCTTCGCCGGCTCGACTTCGTCGATCGGGATCGGCTCGGAGCGGTCGAGCTTGAACTCGAACAGCCCGCGCAGCGTCTTCATCGCCGACGACTGCTCGTTGATCAGGTGCGCGTATTCGCGATAGGTCGCGTAGCTGTTGGAGCGCGAGG
>JANXZT010000136.1 GCA_025355395.1 Betaproteobacteria bacterium | reverse complement strand
TGCGAAAATCCTTCGCCGTGTAATCCTCGCCGGAGAGGGCGCGGGCAAGGACGTCGAGCGCGGCGGCGAGAAGATTCAGACGGGCGCCGAAAAGACCAAGGCCAAGATGTAAAACGATCCAACAGGATCCGGAGCCGCCGGCACCCCCGGCGGGTTTTTTTGGGAGGCCTCAGACGCGCTTTCCTGCGCGTGTCGTCCATGAGTGTCGGGGCGCTCCCACAGCAATAGCCGCATCGCGACGACAGCGCATCAGCGTACGACGGCGCACGATCGGGCTTGATAGCCATGTGGATGGGGATGAGGCATGGTAGTTCCGTCCTGGCGATGACAATGGCTGGGGGGCCGGCAAAATGTACACGGTGCGCGCCGCAATTTTCAACTCACCGAGGTTGCGCATCGGTAAGGACTTATCCAATGGGCCAATGCAGGTAAGGCACGCTTTTCGCTTTTGACGATAACAATGCCCGGGCACCGGTCAGCGTGAACCGCGTGGCACTTTGCTACAGAATGGCACCGCAATCGGTGCCGAAGCAACGAACCAGGAAAGAGCCATGCAACGCTTGCGCAGCCCGTTTCGCTTGCGACCCGGCCCCGGTGCCGATCAAAGGAAGAGCAAGACGCGCCGTGAACCGGGTGCGGCCCATCGTGAAGTTGGAACGACCGATGCGCGCCGCTCCGGTGATTCACCGCCACCGCAGGACGGTACACCAGGCGAATTGCGGAGCAGCAAAACGATCACCAGCACGGATCTTCGCGATCGACGGACCGGGGAAGAATGCCCTGATGCGGAACCGCCAAAAGCCGCAGTGCCTGATCCGCCGGGCGGGTCGAAGTGAAGGTGGAATGCGTTGTGCTCCAACCGGTTTTAGCGGTTGTGATTGTTCAAGGCGTGGGTCGAGTTTATCCGGCGCGCGCGTGATCCAAAAAGGGCCGGCCGCGACTGGGTCACGCGGTGGGCAGCACTCCAGACCCTGGTTAACCTGATAAACGGAGGGAAGCATGAACTTCATCATTTGGCTGGTAGTAGGCGGGATCATCGGTTGGCTGGCGAGCATGGTCATGAAAACGGATGCCCAGCAGGGCATGTTGTTGAACATCGTCGTCGGCATCGTCGGAGCGTTCCTGGGCGGGTGGCTCATTTCACCGCTGATCGGCGCGGGCACCATCAATGCGAACGACTTCAGCCTTGCCGGGTTGATCGTGTCGTTCCTGGGTGCGGTCATTCTGCTCGCCATCGTCAATCTGTTCCGTCGCGGCCGCGTGCGTTGAGCGCCGCGTCGACCGGGAGGCTTCCAGGTCCTGCGTGCATGCCGAACTTGACACGGCCGAAGGTGACCCAGCGACTTGGCGCGCGGACCGTGCCGCCATTTTCCGGCGGCTCTTAACGGTTGGGCGGGGCCGGCGCCATCCTTCCTCGGGTGCCGGCATTTAGCGGCCCGCGATGATTCGCGGGCCGTTTTTTTATGAGCAGAGTCCGCCAGCCGGCGTTTAATCGCGCGCGGGCCGGGGACGTCTGCTTGGATGTCGTGCGAGAAACCGGGTGGGCCAGGTTGGTATCGAACCAACGACCAACGGATTATGAGTCCGCTGCTCTAACCATCTGAGCTACTGGCCCGAAAGACACGTGACGGCCTGCATGACGCCGCGACACGAGGCGGCAATTATAGCCGCGGCCGCGATCCGTTCTCCCATCTCAGGCGCGCGTCGTCGCTCACTGCCGGGCGCGACCTTGTTGCATGCGCGGCGAGGCTGCAGCGGCTACCGCGTACACTCATCGATGCGCTGGCGGCACTTAGCCGAAAGGGACCCATGGGCCACAGTCCTCATCTCGGGATGCACTGATGCTGCAGCATTATCTGCGGCGTTTGCTCGTACCGTCCGCCGTAGCGCTCGTCGGGGCTTCGGAAAAGCCCGCATCGGCGGGAAGAATCGTCTTCGAAAACCTGCTCAGTGGTGATTTCAGAGGCGAGCTTCATGCGGTTAACCCGAATCATCGGCGGGTTCTCGGCCATCGTTCGTTCAAAAGCGTAACCGCGATCGGAACGCCAATCGATCTGGCGCTTGTTGTCGTCCCCTGCGCGGCGGTACCGGCGGTGCTCGAGAATGCGGCCGAAGCGGGTGTTGGCGCCGCGATCATCTTTTCGGCGCCACCGGTCGACGATGATGACGCACACGCCTGGCGCCGCGACATTCTCGAATCCGCGCGCCGGCATTGCATCCGGCTGCTCGGCCCACATTCGTTTGGCATCATGCGCACGAATATCGGACTCAATGCAACGCTTGGCACCACGATTGCCCGGCCGGGCCGCCTCGCGCTCATTGCGCAATCGGGCGCGATGTGCACGGCGATGCTCGACTTTGCGGCACCCGCCGGCATGGGGTTCTCGACGGTAGTGGCGCTTGGTGGCGGTGTAGATATCGACTTTGGTGAGTTGCTCGATGCGCTGCTGCTCGATCCCGACACTGAAGGAATCCTGCTGTATGTGGAAACGGTGCGCAACGCGCGACAGTTCATGTCCGCGTTGCGTGCGGCGGCCCGTGCCAAGCCGGTCGTGGTATTGAAGGCAGGACGCTCCAGCGAAATCCGCCTGCCTGGGCGTAATGGCATCGCGCCCCCGTTGCCGGACGAAGTGTTCGATGCGGCGATGCAACGCTCCGGTACCGTTCGGGTGATGACGTATTCGCAACTCTTCGCGGCGGCGCGGATTCTTGCGATGGGCAAGGTCGCGCACGGCGGACGGCTCGCGATTATTACCAACGGGCATGGCCCGGGTACGCTCGCTGCGGACATCGCCGCCGATCGCGGTGTGGCACTGGCGCAACTCTCGCGTTCGACGGAAGAGCGCCTCGGCACGGTGGTTCCTTCCAACATCGCGCGACGCAATCCCGTCAACGTTCGCGGTGATGCGACGGCGCAGCGCCTGGCGGCGGCAGTGGAAATCGCGCTCGGGGATGAGGGCGTCGATGCCATACTGGCACTCCATGTGCAGCGCCCGGTCACCGCAGCCGCGGACGCTGCGCGCGCCGTAGCGGAGGTCGCGCGGCGGTTCGCAAAACCCGTGCTCGGCGCGTGGCTCGGTGCGCTGGACCGGCAGGAAGTGCAGGATGCGCTCGAGGCGGGTGGCGTGGCCAACTTCTACACACCCGAACACGCTGTTGAAGCCTTCTCGTTCATGGCGGCGTACCGCCACAACCAGCAATGGCTGCTCGAAGTGGCGCCCCCTCAACCGGAACCGGAACTGCCCGATCATGCCGCCGCGCAACGCATTCGCAAACGGGTCGCGGCCGGTAACCGCACCGTCCTGACCCGCATCGAAGCTAACGCGCTGTTGATGGCGTTCGGGCTGCCGCTGCCGCGCATGGAACCGGCGGGCACGCTCGAGGAAGCACTTTCCGGCGCGCGCCGGATCGGCTATCCAGTGCAGCTTGTCAGCCGGACCTCGGGCCGGGAAACGGCCCGCGGATTGCGCGGGGGCGCGATGCTGTCCCGCGCCTACGTACGACTGTGCGACGCGTCGCCCGTTCGGCGTAACCGCCGCGGCAGCGTGCTGGTTCGGACGGAAACGGTGATCGCGGACAGCGTTGATTTCGCCGTCGCGGTCCACACCGATCCGGTGTTCGGTCCGGTGATCACGCTGGGCCGCAGCGCCGCGGCCGGACTCGCCGATCGCAATCGCCTGGTGCTGCTCCCTCCCCTTAATCGCCGTCTGATCGTCGGTGCCATCGCAGGAAGGCGCGCGATGGGGGGGTTGGGAGGCGGACGGGATGCGGACGCGCCGCCCGAACCTCTGGTGCGGCTGCTCCTTCAAGTGTCGTCGCTGGTCTGCGCAGTGCCATGGATTCAATCGCTCATGCTCGACCCGGTGCAGGTGGGAAAAGCCGCGGCCATCGTCGAAGGCGTGCACGCGGTGGTCGATGCGAAGCGCAAGCCCGGTGCGAGCGGCTATGGCCACATGGCCATTCATCCTTACCCGGTGGAGCTCGTGGGCGACATCGTGCTCCCCGAGGGCACAACGCTTCATGTCCGTCCGATCATGCCGGAAGACGCCGAGCTCGAACGGGCTTTCGTTGCCGGCTTATCGGAAGAGACCCGCTATTTTCGTTTCTTCTACCGCCTGCACGAGCTCACGCCGTCCATGCTCGCGCGTTTCACGCAGGTGGATTACGACCGCGAGCTCGCCCTGGTGGCGATGCCTGCCGCGGACGGGAAGCCGGCGT
>JANXZT010000133.1 GCA_025355395.1 Betaproteobacteria bacterium | reverse complement strand
TCGACGCCCACCGGGTACACAGCTAGCGCAAAGCCGACGACAGCGATACTCGCCGGTGCGCCCTTTCGCGTGGTATCGGCGACCAGTCCATTACCGGAATTCACCATGCGAACGAAGTAATCGAACGCATTGCGCTGAAGTCGATCCAGCAGCGCCTCGTCTGTCAGCGCATGTGGTTCAGTCACGGTGGCGCGTGGCGAAGCCGCAACGCCACCATGGCGACGGCAGGTGGCGGCAGTACATGTTCCATTCGGTATGGAAAACCGGGTTGCTGCCGGCCCGGCGACGCGTTGCCTGCGCTTGCGTCGTCATCCGCGCGGGGACGGAAGTCCGCTGTCGACCGGTGCAATTGCGGCATCGACGATTGCCTGCGCTTCGGCCAGGATCCGCCGCAGATGGTCGTCGCCGCGAAAACTTTCCGCGTAGATCTTGTAGATTTCCTCGGTTCCGGAGGGCCGCGCGGCAAACCATCCATTGGCGGCGACCACCTTTACTCCACCGATCGGCGCGTTGTTGCCGGGTGCATGGCTCAGGATGCGCTGAATCGGTTCGCCGGCCAGCTCCGTGCTGCGAATCTGCTGCGGAGCCAGCATCGACAACCGCTTCTTTTGCTCGGGGGTGGCAGGCGCTTCAACGCGGTCGGCGGCGGACTCGCCGAGTTCGCCTGCGAGCGAACGATAAATCTCGCCGGGGTCGCGTCCCATCCGCGCCATGATCTCTGCCGAAAGCAGCGCCGGCACGATCCCGTCCTTGTCGGTCGTCCACACCGATCCGTCGCGGCGCAGGAACGATGCGCCTGCGCTTTCTTCGCCACCAAAACCGAGTGAACCGCTCCACAATCCGTCGACGAACCATTTGAAGCCGGCCGGAACTTCATAGAGCTTCCGGCCGAGCTTTGCGGCGATCCGATCGATCATCTGGCTGCTGACGACCGTCTTGCCAATCGCCGCGTCGCGGCTCCATTGCGGCCGATGCGCAAAAAGATAATCGATGGCGACCGAAAGATAATGGTTGGGCGGCAGCAACCCGGTGGTGGGCGTGACGATTCCGTGCCGGTCATGATCGGTGTCGCAGGCGAACGCGATGTCGAACCGGTCCTTGAGTCGCAGCAGATTCTCCATGGCGTAGGACGAAGACGGATCCATCCGAATCCGGCCATCCCAATCGACGGGCATGAACCGGAACGTGGGATCGACCTCCTCTGAGACCACCACCAGATCGAGGCCATAGCGCTCGGCAATCCGTGCCCAATAATGAACGCCGGCGCCACCAAGCGGATCCACACCGAGATGCAGTTTCGCGCCGCGAATCGTTTCCATCTCGATCACGCTGCCGAGGTCGTCCACATACGCGCCGAGGTAATCGTGACGGTGAGTCGTCGACGCGCGCAGCGCCTTTGCCAGAGGAAACCGTTGCACACCATCCAGGCCGCTCCGCAGGAACTCGTTGGCCGCCGCTTCGATCCAGCCGGTCGCATCGGTGTCCGCCGGCCCGCCATTGGGCGGGTTGTACTTCAAGCCACCATTGTCGGGCGGGTTGTGCGACGGCGTGATGACGATGCCGTCGGCCAGGCCGGTCGTGCGACCGCGGTTGTAGGTGAGAATCGCGTGCGATATCGCGGGGGTGGGCGTGTATTCGTCATTGTCGGCCAGCATGACATCGACACCGTTTGCTGCCAGTACCTCGAGCGCGCTGGCGCAAGCCGGCACCGACAGCGCGTGGGTGTCGATGCCAAGAAACAACGGGCCGTCGATACCTTGCTTTTTGCGATATCGGCAAATGGCCTGGCTGATCCCGAGCACGTGCCACTCGTTGAAGCTTGCGGCCAACGATGAACCACGATGACCGGAGGTGCCGAAGGCAACGCACTGGGTGGCCACCGACGCGTCCGGAATGTCGGTGTAGTAGGCCGAGATCAACCGCGGGACGTTCACCAGAATCGCCGCGGGGGCGGCTTTCCCGGCCAAAGGGCTGACTATCATCGGGCTACTTCAACGCCGCGCTTTTGGAGGTGATGCAGCCAAGCAGGTCCTTCCACGATTGCTCGAACGAGGTGGCACCCTCGCGCTGCAGCTCCCCGGCAAGCGCCGCTTCGTCGATTCCTGCACGAGCAAATTCCGCGATCACTTGTTCCGCATCGCCGCCATCAGGCGGCAACACGTCTTTCACTTGACCATGGTCGGCAAACGCAAACAGCGTCTTGTCCGGGATGGTATTGATGGTATTGGGTGCTGCCAGCGCTTCAATGTAAAGCGTGTCGGGAGCCGCGGGATCTTTGGTGCCAGTGCTTGCCCATAGCAGTCGCTGGGTGCGACCGCCGGCGCGAGCCAGCGCTTGCCAGCGCGGCGCCGACAACAGTTCGCAGTAGCCCCGGTAGGCCTTTTGGGCGATGGCGATGCCAAGACGATTGCGCAATGCAGCCGGAACCTTGTCCATCACCGCCTTATCCCAGCGGCTCACGAAAATGGAGGCCACCGAATTTACTTTCGGATCGAGGCCGAAAGCCAGTCGGCGTTCGATCCCACGCATGTACGCCTCGGCGGCGGCG
>JANXZT010000087.1 GCA_025355395.1 Betaproteobacteria bacterium | reverse complement strand
CGCCATCCAGCTTGCCTAGGTTACGGTCGAAAGTTCCGAGCGGCAGGTGCCCCGCCTTGCGGGCCACCTCGAGCATGAGGCAATCGGAGAAACCGAGGGCCGGTCGCCTGCGGAACCTTTCCAGCGCGTTCGCGACGACTTCCGACTCCTCCAGCGTCAGGTGCTTGTGATGCAGAAGCATCTCTACCGCGGTGGCGATCGCCGCAGCATTCAAATCGTAGACGGCCGAAAGCACCCAGGTCGCTTCGGCGAGCGCGAGTTGCGGGACCCAAGCGCCCTTCTCCACAAACACCTCGGCCGCGGCCACCTGTCTCGCATCATCGCGCGTCACCAGCCGCACGAGCACGTTGGTGTCAACCGCGCGCATGGCGCTTTTTCAGGTACCGGCGCACGCCGGCTTTAATCTCCTCCACGGTCCGGGCCTCCGGCGGCCGCTTGGGAAACAGCGCCCGATGAACATCCTCGGACGTATAGCGCCCTGCGCGACGAACCACGACTCGCTCCCCTTCCTCGTCCCACTCGAGGACCGAGCCGGGGCCGATACCGAGCTTGCGCCGGACCTTTGCGGGTACGGAAATCTGCCCCTGCGCTGTGACTTTTGAATAAGCGATGGCCATGGTTCATACATTACCACGGTAATGTGACAAAACGCTGTGCCCACGGCGCGATGGCGTGCGGCGCAACTATTCCATCTCGGATGGACTGACCGCGTGGCGCGACTTGCACCGAGCTGTGGCAGGATCGCAGCGTGATTGTTTTCATTCGATCGAATCATCCTTCGGTTGCAGGCCGACCTTGTCGGCTTGGTGGCGCTGTCCGTAAGACCTCGGCGATCCCTCGAAGCGGAAAACCTCTTTCTTCGCCGCGAACTCGCGCTGTACCAAGAGCGCGGTGTTTTCGTTTTCGTGTGAAGATCAGCCATAATTCAATCCTACCTTTTGTACTCTAATTCATCGAAGGTAGGTGTCTCACGTCATATTGGCATAGTGGGCTGCTGGACGTTGGCAACTCAGGGGCCACTCAGCACACGCTACGCGTTGTCGTCGAGGAAATGCATCGGGCTTGTCGGTGGAGCGAAACCAGCTCGGACATCAGAGCTTGCGCGGAACATGACCATCCGCGGTAGACCTGCGGATCGGACGCGCCAGCGCAGGAACGCTTGGATGTCTCGGCTAAGTGGGAAGCCAGCATGGCAGCATCGCCGGGTGCAAAAAAACGGGCATTCGCCGGAGCAGCTTCGTGAAATACGGCGATATCGCTGGCGATCACCGGAACGCCCCTTGCCGCTGCCTCCAGAATGGGTAGCCCGAAGCCTTCAGCCCAAGACGCCGCAACGAGAGCATCTGCGCCTTGATAGCAGGCTTCCAGCTCGGCGTCGGTCAGGTCGTGGAAAACGTGCATCCGGTTTGCTCGCTCGGCATGCGAGCCCATTTCATCGAGAAGATCGTCGCACTTCCACCCTACTGCGCCGACGACGAGCAGCCGGCCTGGAAACCCCTGCGACCATAGTCTGTCGAGCGCACGAAGGACGGTGACATGATTCTTTCGGGGTTCGATTGTACCAACCATCAGGAACAGCGGCGCTTGAGCCGACTCCGCCAGTATCCGTCGCAGATCCTCTCGCACGGTGGGGCTACCCCATTGCGTATTCCGGCGAAGTTGACCGGTGAATCCGATGATGTTGACCGCGAGTCGAAGGCGCGGTGCGTGGTCGTTAAAGTGTAGCGTAGGTGGTCATCATCGTGTCAGGGTGAATCGGGTTTCGATGTACCCGGCGAGCGCTTTTTCGGTTGGCGACGGCGGATGCACCACAGCGGGGCGGCCAGGAAGCCCTGCAAGCACTTGGACGGAGGTTGCAGGTCATTGGGTACCTCCGGTTTGGTGCCAGTGCATTGGGTTTTGCTTGGTGCTGGCACGCCGCAGTGGGTAACGCGGCAGTGCAGAAGTTTGCGTTCACGCTTTTCTCGATCCTTTTTCGGTGGTCTTTTTGCGCAGCGACTCGCCTTTGGGCGCGAGGCGATGACTGCCGTGCACGATGCGGTCGAGGATGGCGTCGGCCAAGGTCGGATCGTTGAGGTAGGCGTGCCAATGTTCAACCGGCAGTTGACTGGTGATCAGCGTCGCTTTGCCGGTGGTACGGTCGTCGAGCAATTCAAGCAGATCGGTGCGTTCGGGCTGGCCGATCGGCGCGAGGCCCCAATCGTCAAGGATCAGGAGGTCGGTGCGGGCGAGTTGCTGCAGGCGGCGGCTGAAGCTGCCGTCGCCGTGGGCGATACGCAGTTCTTCGAGCAGCCGGCTGAAGCGAGTGTAGAGGACGGCAAAGCCCTGGCGACACGCGGCCTGGCCCAGTGCACAGGCGAGCCAAGTCTTGCCGAGACCGGTAGCGCCAGTGATGAGGACGTTGTGGCCACTGCGAATCCAATCGGCGCCGGCGAGGCTCGCGAGCTGGCGTGGATCGAGACCGCGGGCACTGCGGGTGTCGAGATCCTCGATGCAGGCGTCGGGATACTTGAGCTTGGCCTGTTTGAGCAGGCGTTCCAAGCGCCGGGTGTCGCGCCCGGCGAGTTCGCGATCGACCAGGAGGCCGAACCGATCTTCGAAGGCGAGGCCGGTGGCCACCGGTTGGGTGAGTTGCTCTTCGA
>JANXZT010000065.1 GCA_025355395.1 Betaproteobacteria bacterium | reverse complement strand
GCCGCCGCCCTACCGGACGAACTGATGTCGAAAGGACTGACAGTTAAACCGTCTGCACGTCGGTCGAAACCCCGGTGCCGCGACCACCGCCGAACCCAAGCGGACGCACAGGGTATGATGGGAGCGTTCTCCCTCACCTTTTTCTTCTCCCGCCGGGACAGAAGGACAGAGCCGCGGCTTGGCGAAACTGCACAGGCGGCTGGGCGAATGGGCTTGAAGTGGATTCCCTCTCCCAGCGGGAAGGGGCAGGGTGAGGGCGAACGCACCGCGGTGGCGGAACTTGTCGCCACGAACACGCTGGCGAAATAGCTTCAACCGTGTGAAAATAGACCCCGACATGAAAACCAATTCACCCCGCCAGCTCGGCATGATCGGCCTCGGCCGCATGGGCGCCAACATGGTGCGGCGGCTCTTGCGCAACGGCCATCAATGCGTGGTGTTCGATATGTCGCCCAAGGCCGTGCAGAATCTTGCGCAGGAAGCGGCCACCGGCGCCGCATCGCTCGCGGATCTGGTGCAGAAGCTCGCGAAACCGCGGGCCGTGTGGCTCATGGTGCCGGCCGCCGTCGTCGACAAGACGATCGTCGCGCTGCTGCCGCATCTCGAAGCCGGCGACACGCTGATCGACGGCGGCAATTCATATTACGTCGACGACATCCGGCGTGCGCAGGAGCTCGCGGTGAAGGAGATCGATTATGTGGATGTCGGCACCAGCGGCGGCGTCTGGGGCCTCGAGCGCGGGTATTGCATGATGATCGGCGGACCACACGCCACGGTTCAGCGCCTCGATCCGATTTTCAAGGCGCTGGCACCGGGCCGCGGCAGCATCGAGCGCACGCCCGGGCGCGAGCAGGTCGGCGGCACCGCGGAAGAAGGCTATCTGCACTGTGGTGCGAACGGCGCCGGCCATTTCGTCAAGATGGTTCACAACGGCATCGAGTACGGGCTGATGGCGGCCTACGCCGAAGGACTCAACGTCCTGCGCGGCGCCAACGTCGGCAAGCAGCAACACGAAGCCGACGCCGAAACCACGCCGCTGCGCGACCCCGAGCACTATCAGTACGACATCAACCTGCGCGACATCACCGAGGTGTGGCGGCGCGGCAGCGTCATCGCTTCGTGGTTGCTCGACCTCACCGCCGCCGCGCTGGCCAAGGACCCTGCGCTGGCCGGGTTCTCGGGCCGGGTATCGGATTCGGGCGAAGGGCGCTGGACGATCAAAGCGGCGATCGACGAGGCCGTGCCGACTCCGGTGCTGACGGCGGCGCTGTACGAGCGCTTCAGTTCGCGCGGCCAGGCGGATTTCCAGGACAAGATCCTTTCCGCCATGCGCTTCGAATTCGGCGGCCACGTCGAAAAGCCGGCCGGCAAATAGCCGCATCCGAAGCGAAACGTCGTGGTGACCAAAATTCCTTCCGATGCGCTGGTGTTCTTCGGCGCGACCGGGGATCTCGCCTACAAGAAAATCTTTCCGTCACTGCAGGCGATGCTGAAGCGCGGCAACCTCAACGTACCGGTCATCGGCGTGGCCAAGGCGGGCTGGAACCTCGACCAGTTCCGGACGCGGGCGAAGGACAGCCTGGAAAAGCACGGCGGGCTCGACCCCGCCGCATTCACCCGCCTGTGCGGCCTGCTCCGCTACATCGATGGCGACTACGCCGATGTCGCGACGTTCCAGGCGCTGCGCAAGGAACTCGGCGCGGCACAACGACCGGCGCATTACCTCGCGATTCCGCCGTCGGCGTTCGGCGCGGTGGTCGAGCAGCTTTCGATAAGCGGGTGCACGCAAGGCGCGCGCGTCATCGTCGAAAAGCCATTCGGTCACGATCTCGTGTCCGCGCGCGACCTCAACGGCATCCTGCTCGCTACGTTCGACGAGACGCGCATCTTCCGCATCGACCACTATCTCGGCAAGGGGCCGGTGCACAACATGCTGTATTTCCGGTTCGCCAACGCGTTCCTCGACCCGTTCTGGAATCGCAATCACGTCGAGAGCGTGCAGATCACGATGGCCGAGGACTTCGGCGTGCAGGGCCGGGGCGCCTTCTACGACGCGACGGGCACCACGCGCGACGTGATTCAGAATCACCTGTTCCAGGTCCTCGCCAATCTCGCGATGGAGCCGCCGGTGCGCACCGACAGCGAATCGATCCGCGACGAAAAGGTGAAGGTCCTGAAGGCGATTGCGACCCTCGATGCGAGCAGCATCGTGCGCGGCCAGTTTCGCGGGTATCGATCGGAGCCGGGCGTGGCCACGGATTCGAAGATGGAGACATTTGCCGCGTTGCGCCTGCAGATCAATTCGTGGCGCTGGCAAGGCGTCCCGTTTTTCATTCGCGCCGGCAAGAATCTGCCGGTGACCTGCACCGAAGTCATGGTCCGTCTGCGGCGCCCGCCGACGGTCTACATGGCGTCCAACGAACGGCCCAATTACGTGCGCTTGCGCATCAGCCCCGACGTGACCATCGCGATGGGGATGATGGTGCTCTCGCCCGGCGACGAGCGCGTCGGCGTTCCCGCCGAGATGATCGCGAGCCGGCATCCGCGTGCCCGCGAGATGGACGCTTACGAGCGCGTATTGGGCGACGCGATGCACGGCGACCAGACGCTGTTCGCGCGCGAGGACTACGTCGAGGAAGCATGGCGGATCGTCGACCCGGTATTGCAGACGAAGACACCGGTCTACGAGTACGAACCGCAAACGTGGGGCCCGGCCGAGGTCGCGGCGGTGACGCCGCCGGGCGGTTGGCACAACCCGTCGCTCGCGGCTTGAGCAAACGCGCATCCGCCGTCCGCCGCGCACGCCGCGGGGACGAGACTCAAGGCGAACCGAACCAGTGCCGTGATGCAAGTAGGCGCGCGCTCCGGAGGTTATAGCGCGCCAAGTCACGCAACTTCAGGCACTGCCAGTCGGTGCGGTTTTCCGGCCGTTGGAGCAGGCACCGCCGGGATTTCTTGCGCTGACGAGCCATTTTAGATTCACAACACTAGCCGGCATCGCGGCGCGATTGCCTTACTCCTCGCCCACGCGTTTGCGCGCTGCCTTGATGTTGCCCCGCCGGACTTTCTGATCCACACGCCGGCGTTGCGAGCTCCGGGTGGGACGCGTCGGGCGCCGAGGCGGGTCGACCGTCGCCGCGCGCTGCACCAGCACGTGCAATCGGGCCATCGCGTCTTCGTGATTGCGGTCCTGGCTGCGATGGCGTTGCGCCTTGATCACGACCACGCCGTCGCTCGTGATGCGCTGGTCGCGCAAATCCATGAGGCGCGTCTTTACCGCATCGGGGAGTGAAGAGGCGCGGATGTCGAAACGCAGTTGCACCGCGCTCGATACCTTGTTGACGTTCTGGCCACCGGCGCCTTGGGCACGAATGGCGGTCCACTCGACTTCAGCCGGCGGAATTACGAGGGGCATGTTTCCATGGGGGTCGTTGAAATGCCAGGAACGTGCGTCGCTGCATTGCTCAGTGATCATTGCCGACGTACGCCGGCGCCGGACGCGTGAAATACGCATGCAGGATGTGATAGACCATCAGGTAGTTCTTTTGCTGGAAGCTCGCGTGCGAAATGCCGGCCATCACCGTGAATTGCTTGTCGGGGTTGGGGAGCCGCTTGAAGAATTCGACCAGGTCATCGAAGGACGCGATTCCGTCATACTGGCCGCGCAGAACAAGGGTTGGCATCGTGATCTTTTCCGGATCGTTGACCGGCAGCTTCGAGCACATGTCGATGTATGTCCCATTCGGCATGGAGTCGTCGAGCGCCAGGATGGCGTCGGCGAAGGCGTCGACCACGCGCTTTTCGGCGCAATCGGGGTGATCGCGCTCGAAGATGGAATACACGAACGCGCGGTCGATCGGGCGGCGCTTCTTCGCCATGAACTCGGGCAACTTCTTGCGGCGCTGCTCGAGGGTCGGCGCACCCTGTCCCGTCCAGACGTAGGCATCCAGCGCAAGCTTCGACACGCGGTCGGGGTGCCGCTGCGCAAATAGTGCTGCCCGCAAGGCGCCGGAGGAAATTCCGTAAGTGAGGAAGCTCCTGCAGCCGCGGGCCCCGAGAATGTAATCTGTCGCAGCGGCAAGATCGTCGGCCCCATTGGCGATATCGCAAAAGATGTCGCGCTTCTTGTCCGAGCGCCCATAGCCCTCCATGTCGACGGTCCAGCAGACGAAGCCGCGCTGCGCGAACCAGTCCATCACCGACGAATCGGCACGGCCCGGCACCGTCAGGTCAAAGGTCGGCTGCGAGGCCATGGATGAGCCGTGCGCGAACAGCACGGCGGGCTTGCCTTCCGGCGAGCCGACGAATTTCTCCCACAGAAATAGGCGGACATCACCTTTATGGGTCCAGTGCTCAACACCGGTCACCGGTGCGGCGGAGGCAGCTTGTGCGCTCATTGCGGTTCCTGTCGTTCGCGGTCGGACGATGCAGTGCGACTCAATCGATCTTGGCGCCGGTGTCACGAACCACCTTGGCCCACAGATCGCGCTCGGAGCGAAAGAACGTGCCGAATTCAGCGGGTGTGGATCCGACGATCTCGATGCCGGCATTAGCCATGTAGGTCTTCACCTCGCTGGTGGCAAGCGCCTGCAGCACTTCGCGTTGCAGCTTTTCGATGATCGGCGCAGGCGTGCCCTTGGGCGCCAGCAATCCCATCCAGACGTACGCTTCAAAGCCGGGGACGCCTGATTCGATAATGGTTGGCACATCGGGAAGTTGCGGCGAGCGATGGGCGCCGGTGACGGCGAGTGCGCGCAGCTTGCTTGCCTTGATATGCCCCACCATGCCGGCCGTGCCGGGGATCGACATCTGCACCTGACCGCCGATGAGATCCGTGGTCGCCTGGCCGGATCCCCGATAGGGCACGTGATTCATCTTGAGACCGACGCGGGAAGCGAGCAACGCGGCGAAGAGGTGCTGGCCGCTGCCATTGCCTGATGATGCGTAATCGACCTGGTCGGGATGTTCCCTCACGTAGGTGACGAATTCCTGGAAAGTCTTGACGGGCAGCGACGGGTTGACGACCAGCACGCCGGGCTCGCGCCCGATAAGCGAAATGGGTGCGAAATCCTCGATCGGATTGTAGGTAAGGCTCTTGTACAACGACGCGCTGATGGCGTTGGTCTGGGAAGCGAGCAGCAGCGTGTAACCGTCCGGCGCGGCCCTGGCGACGATCTCGGTGCCGATCGTGGCGCCGGCGCCGGGCTTGTTGTCGATGACAACCTGCTGATTGAGTCGTTTCGACAGCTCCTGCGCGATGATCCGCATGGGGCCGTCGACCGCGCCGCCGGGGGAGAAAGGAACGATCACGCGGATCGGTCGGCTCGGATAGTCCTGCGCGATTGCAGGCAGGGTCAGCGCCGCGATCGAGACGGCCCCGAGCACGCGTACGACAGCTCGACGTAAAGTGGCAAATGACATTGAATTCTCCTGACAGGGGTATTGTCGCCTGAGCGGCGGTGGGGTCGAAAGTTCAAGCCATTCCATCGGCTACGGCCGCGTCATCGCCGCGAACGCCCCGAGATCCGGCGCAACCGCGATCGATGTGCAGGCACGGATGACGCGGTCGGCTTGCGCGGCCCCGAGGACTGCATCAACGAGGCCGTGGAACTTTCGCTCGAGATCGGTATCGCTCATCGGGCACTTGATGCTGCCGATTGCATGCTCGACAAAAACGTGCAGCTCGCGACCGTCGCGACAAGTGATCGTCACGTCGGCCGAGGCTTCGCCGATGCGCTCGTCGATCGTTGCGTTGATGCGTTCGCGCAACGCCATTACATCGGCGCGGGTGACGATGGCATCGGCGAACTCGGCCTCACCGGCCTGGCCGAAAAAGATACCGGCAGCGCATGCGTGATAAACACTGAACTTGCCTTCCAGCCCGCTTCCCGGCGAGCGCTTGCCCGTGAGCTCCAGCACCAGCGGATGCACCTTGAGGTCGATGCGCTCGATGTCCTGGGCCTGCAGGCGGTGCGCGTTGCGAAGCTGCACGCAGCCGTCGATGCTGGGGTGGATCACGATGCCGCACGCGAATGGTTTGTAGGTATTGAATGAAATCTCGAACCGTTGTCCCAACGCGTCGGTGATCTCGTCCCAGGCGCACTTGGTCGAATACGTTTGCGCCATGCCGCGTGCTGCTTCGATGGCCCGTGGCGAAGATGTGAAGCCGTGCTTCGCCATCAGCGCTGCGCTAAGCCCCACTCGCGCGGCGCCGCCGGGATGAAAGGGCTTGGTCATCGACCCGAACTGCTCACGAAAGCCGATCGGCTGCGAAGCGGCGAGGCCCAGGGCCATGGTGGTTCGCTGCGCATCGAGGCGCAACAGACGCGCACATGCGGCCGCCGCTCCGAGCATGCCGGTGGACCCGGTGATATGCCACCCGCGATCGTAATGCTCGGGGTAGACCATGTTGCCCACGCGGCATGCGACGTCGATGCCAAGCACCAGCGCATCGATCAGCTCCCGCCCGGTCGCTCCGGTGTGCTCGGCAAGCGCCAGCGCGGCCGACGCCACGGGGCCTGCCGGATGAATGATCGTCTTCAAATGGGTGTCGTCGAAGTCGAACGTGTGGGAGGTAATACCGTTGAGCAATGCGGCACTTGCCATGTCGACGCGTTCCGGCCGGCCAAGGATGCTCGCCTGCGCGCTCGGCATAAGCTCTTGCACCGCAGCGAGCGCTGCTTCGACAGTCGGATGGCGGGCGGCGCCGATCGCACAACCGACCCAGTTCACGAATGTCCGATGCGCCTCTTTCTCAACGCCGGCGTCCCATCCACGCGAAGGATGGGACGCCACGAAATCGGCGAGAATCCGCGTGATCGGTGGCGCATCGAGATCCGCACTCACGCGCGTGTTATGGGCCATGCGTTAACTCCTGAACGATTGCTGCTGTGAATTATCGAGGATTTCCGAGATCGATGCCGAAGCTCCGTCATTCCCGCGAACGCGGGAATCCGGCGACTCCGGCCACTGGCCTCGCCATCACCAACATCGTCATTTCCGCGAACGCGGGAATCCGACACTCGGGCCACCGGCTTGCCCTCACCAACATCGTCATTTCCGCGAACGCGGGAATCCGACA
>JANXZT010000513.1 GCA_025355395.1 Betaproteobacteria bacterium | reverse complement strand
ATCGGCGCGACGCATGGCTCGCTCATGATTGACGAAGAATTGCGGGCCCTCCGCGCTCCGCCTGTAAATGACCAAAAGTCAGTTACGGCGGGGACATGGCCGTGGCGACGCTCGCGGTAGAATAGGGGGAACCCCGCCCTCATCATGAATCCCACCATCAGCCCGATCCATGACATCGTCGCCGAGCTCAAGGCCGGGCGGATGGTCGTGCTCATCGACGAAGAGGACCGCGAGAACGAGGGTGATCTGGTGCTGGCGGCGGACTTTGTCACCCCCGATGCCATCAATTTCATGGCGAAGCACGGACGCGGGCTCATCTGCCTCACCCTCACCGAAGAGCGCTGTCGGGAGCTGCATCTCCCGCTGATGGTCGCCGCGAATCGCTCGGTGCACGGGACTAACTTCACGATATCGATCGAGGCGGCTGAAGGCGTGACCACCGGCATCTCCGCGGCCGATCGGGCGAGAACGGTGCAAGCCGCCGTCGCGCCCCGGGCAAGACGCGATGACATCGTGCAGCCCGGCCACATTTTCCCGCTCATGGCGCAACCGGGCGGGGTGCTTTCGCGTGCCGGGCATACCGAAGCCGGATGCGACCTTGCCGCGCTCGCCGGATTGACGCCCGCGGCGGTAATCTGCGAAATCCTGAAGGATGACGGCACGATGGCCCGGTTGCCGGATTTGACCGCGTTTGCCGCAACGCACGGCTTGAAGATCGGCGCGATCAGCGACCTCATCCATTACCGCGCGCGCACCGAACGGCTGATCGAACGCATCGCCGAGCGCCCGCTGGCAACACCGCACGGAACGTTCCGGTTGATCGTCTACCGCGACAAGCTGACCGACGCGACGCACTTGGCACTCGTCCGCGGGCCGGTAAGCCCGGACGGCGAAACGCTGGTGCGTGTGCACGAGCCGCTTTCGGTCATGGACCTCCTGGACGCCGACAGCGAATCGCATTCGTGGAGCCTGCCGGCGGCACTCGCGACCATTGCGGACGCCGGACGCGGGGTGGTCGTGCTGTTGCATCGGCCCGAAAGCGCCGAGGAATTGCGGCGGCGGGCGATGGGCACCGAACCTCCCGTCAATGCCAAGGTCGATCTTCGCAACTATGGCATCGGCGCCCAGATCCTGCGCGATCTCAATGTCGGCAAGATGCGGTTGATGGCGCGCCCGCGCAAGATGCCCAGCATGGCCGGCTTCGATCTCGAGGTCACCGGTTACATCGAGCAGCCGCTGCTTTCCCGCGCCTCCTGACCGGCTGTTTCCGGCCGGGCTTCCGTTTGCTGGTTCTGTCGCCACACCATTCCTGATCGTCCATTTTCCATGGCTATTCGTCGCATTCCGATCAATCTTTCCGGCAACGAGCGTCGCATTGGCGTCGTTCTCTCGCGCTTCAATCCCGCAATCGGCGACGAGCTCATCAAAGGTGCATTGCGTGCGCTGGCCGAAGGCGGCGTCCAGGAAAGGGACATCGTGCTCGTGAGCGTTCCGGGTGCGCTCGAAACCCCGCTGGCACTGCAGCGCCTCGCGCAGACCGGCGATTACGATGCGCTGGTGGCGCTCGGTGCCGTTGTGCGCGGCGAGACCTATCACTTCGAAATCGTGGCCAACGAGTCCGCCTCACGCGTGGCGGGCGTTGCCCTCGAATTCGGAATTCCGATCGGCAACGGCATCCTCACGACCGACACCGACGCGCAAGGCCTGGCCCGTGCCGAGACCAAGGGCTATGACGCGGCGCAGGCCGCGCTCGAGCTCGCCAATCTGCTGGATGCCGTCGATGAGGAGTAGCCCTCGCCACCGGGCGCGCGCGTTGGTGCTGCAGGGTCTTTACCAGCAGCAGCTATCGGGGAACGCCGGCGATGCGATTCGCATGCAGCTTGCCGAATCCGCCGGATATTCCAAAAGCGACACCGACTACTTTGCGACATTGTGGGCGGGCGTGACGCGCGACTACGCGGCATTGCTCGAGCGCGTGGCGCCTCATCTTGACCGGCGCATGCAGGATCTCTCACCAGTCGAGCGCTCCATTGTTGTCATCGGCACCTGGGAGCTCGAGCACCGGGTCGATATTCCGTATCGCGTTGTCATCAACGAAGCGGTGGAGCTTGCCAAGTCATACGGTGGCACCGACGGCCACAAGTTCGTCAACGGCGTGCTCGACAAGGTGGCCACGGAGTTGCGCGCCGGTGAGATAACCGCCGAGCGTAGCGCACGTGCCGGGCCCAACGTTTGACCACGACGGCGCCGCCGACTTTGGAGAGACAATGACACGCGCCCCGGCGTTACGTCTCCTCTCGGCGGAGAGGTTACAGCCGACGATGGCGACTATGGACTTGTGGATTTTTCAAGTACAGCCTTCAAGCGGACCATAGGCGGTCCGCGCAACGCAGGGTTAGCGCGAGTCTTCATTCTGAGCTCACCTTACGATACATGAGAACCTCGCTCTGCTCGACTTGGTGTTCCGCGTGCAGTTCTGGGGTAGCGAGCGAGAATCCGAGACGCTCCAACAGGCGAAGTGACCGCAGGTTTTCACGCTTCGCCACTGCAGTGAGAAGCGTGACTCGGTATTTCTCGATCAGCTCTCCGATCAACGCTTCGGTTGCCTGATGCGCAAGACCCCGACCCCATTGCGAACTGCACATCTCATACGCGATAGCTGCGCTTCCATTCGACCTGACAGTCGCTTGGACGTAGCCGATGAGTTGGGACGAAGGCACACGAGCGACCCAGTTGAGCCACTGTTCGCGGCCCTCGGCAGACTGCCGGGTTTCGAGCCGTTCGAAACGGGAGCGCAGCCACTCGACGGAGGGCGGCGGTTTGTTTTCAAAGGTGTAGATCGCCGGGTCGGTTAGGACCAAGAACATTTCGTCCGCGTGGGCCGCGGTCTGTGGCTCAAGAGTGAGACCCGCGGCCTCGATCCTGCGCATACGCTTTAACGTTTGAGTTCAGCGGC
>JANXZT010000041.1 GCA_025355395.1 Betaproteobacteria bacterium | reverse complement strand
CGGGACGCGCGGCTGGACAACCATCCGGATCCCATCGAGGTACGGCAGACCTGGCTTCCAATAATTTGGATTTCGCGGAAGCGTCAGCGATTCGCCGACTTTCCACTCGCCCCACATGAAGGGCCCGGTACCGATCAGGCGGATGTCGCCGGTGGCATTTCGTGCGGGTAACGTCTCGTTGTCGATGATCGACATCAGTTCGAAAAGGTCGAACAGGTGATCGATGTTGATCGGCTCGCCCAGCGTGAGCCTGACCTCGGTCGGCGATAAAGCCTTCACGTCCCCGATCGTCTTGGCAAGCGTCGCTTGCTGGGGGGCGTATGCCGGGTCTTGAGTCTTCCGAATGGACAAGATCACGTCCTCCGCCGTGAATGGGCGTCCGGTGTGGAACTTGACTCCCTCACGGAGGCGCAAGGTCATGCTCAAACGGTCCGCGGCGATCACCCAACTCGTTGCCAGCTCCGCTTGCGGCTTGAGTGTGCCGTGCTCGTAGTGAGTCAGCGTGTTATAGATCTGCTTGGTGAGCGGGATGTTCGGCAGCGCCAGGAGCAAGGTTGGAACGACGTCGCTGGTACCGCCGATGATCAGCGTACCTCCCCGTTTGCCAGGCTCAGCCGCCAATACACCCTTTGGCGCAATCCCGATCAGTGCGCTCGCACTCATCATGCGCAGCGCTTCGCGCCGGCCCAAAGAAACGCGTCGCGGATCTTGACTCATCGTGAATCTCCTTTCAGGGCCCGGCGATTGTTGATTGCGCCGTACGGCAACGCCGTCTGACTTGTCATGACGCGCTGCGGCTTGCGGGCGGAGCGTCCGCAACACTATGGTACGACAGAAAACTTTCACCCGCCGTACCAAAGTGAATCTTAGTTGAGATTCCTCCGTCAACTACAAGATCAGTCCCGTTGATGTACTCCGACGCGGGAGACAGCAAGAAGAGGATAGCCCTTGCAATATCGGTCGGCCGACCAGTGCGTCCCGATGGTGTGTTCGCCACGATCGAAGCCTTGATTGCCGCGTCGCCCATCGTGTCGAGATTGATTGCCGTCTCTGTCGGGCCCGGGCTAACCGAATTGATTCGAATTCGATACGGCGCAAGCTCGCCCGCCAGTTGCCTGGTTAGCGATAAGACACCGCCCTTGGCCGCTGTATACGACGGGTATCCCAGGCCTATATGCGCTACTATGCTTGAAATCTGGACGATGCTTCCGCCTCCGGCCTTTCGTATTTCCGGTATCGCTGCGCGTAGCATATAGAAATAGCCGTTCAGATCGACATCGATGACGCGACGCCATTCTTCCGGTGTGGTGTCCAGCAAAGTTTTTCGGATTATGATCGCCGCGGCGTTGACGAGCATGTCTACGCGGCCGAATGCATCGACGGTCGTCCGCACTGCCTTCGCCGCATCGTCTACGTTGCTCGCATCCCCATTGGTGACGGCTACCTTCCAGCCTTTGGCGGTGAACTCTTCTTGAATCGCCTCGAGGCCCTCCTTATTAAGATCAAATAGCGATACTCGTGCACCGCACGTAGCCAGCATTTCGGCCACCACGCGGCCGATTCCGGACGCGGCGCCGGTTATTAACACCGAGCATCCCTCGAACTGCGATTCCGATTCCATAGCGAATGTCCCTTAACATGGATATGTTGCGTATTGCACGGAGCGCGTGCATCCTTCGACTTCAGTCTTTGAAGCTGATGCGTCGATCAAGCAAAGACTTGAAATCACATCTGTGTGTTGCTGCATATTCATGAAGACAACCAGCCACAACAGCAAGACGTTCTCGACGAGCGGCTAGTCTTGGAGGGGTCACAGGCATGATTGCCGGCGACCTCGATCCTCATCGAGATGTCGCGACCGCGCGTGTCGCGCATCCATTTCAATGCTTGCTGTCGTCAGTCCATGCCATCAACACCATTTGGCCGTTGCTGTGCCGGACCTGCGGTGGAAGCATTCCGAGCACAGCGAGCGCCGTCAGCGACCTGCCTGAACCGGATTCGCCAACCGGACCCAAAATCTCGCCGCGCCCGACACCGAGGTCGATGCCGTGGATGACCGTGCTTCCGGCTCCCGGCTTCAGCTTCGCCGCGAACGTGACCGCGAGATTCTTAGCCGCGAGGAGCGGCGTGCCTGCGCGTTGCGCGACCGCGGACGAAACAGCTCGACTAGTTGCCGCCTCCGTGCTCATTTGTGGGACGGCGGCGTTCGTCATCGCGTCGGCGTTCAGGTCGAGACCCACGACCGCCACCAGCGGAATCATCCGACCGTTCGGGTAGAACGGCTAGCGTGCACGGGTGCCAACTGCCGTGAAGCAGGTTTGCGAGCGACGGCGTCGGCAACCGCACGCGAAGCCCGATGAAGCTCATGCCGATTTCGACAGTCGTCGCCGGGGTGGCGTTGACCGTATCTTGAACGATCGACGGATCCCGCGCGTTGGTCAACAGGTGGCAGCGCATGACCCACGACTCGGAGGCGCCGAACACCCGGTCGTCCGTCATTTATCGCTTCCTCCGTCGAATGGGTGATGGGCGGCACGCGAATGCAATCATCCTGTATGTTGTTGGGAGGATAGCAGATGTTTGCAAATGTTGCAATACCATTGGGCACGCCGATCCTTTTGCTGCTGGTCGACCGGGGACGAGTCAATCGACCGTGGCGCCCGCCGCCTTCACGATCGGCGGCCACTTCGCCATGTCGTCGCGCAGGAACTTCGCGAGGTCGGCCGGCGTCGGGCTGGTGCTGACCTCGAGGCCGACCGCGGTAATCCTCTCGGCGATCACCGGATCTTTCGACGCCTTGATGAACTCGTCGTGCAGCTTCATGACGATCGCCTGCGGCGTGCCCGCCGGCGCCATGACCGCAAAGAACTGCAACGTGCGAAAGCCCGGCACGCCCGATTCGCTGACAGTCGGCACGCCAGGCAACGCCTCCGAGCGCTTGTCGCCCGTGACGGCGAGCGCCTTCAACTTCCCCGCCTTGATGAAAGGCAGCACCGGCGCCAAACCTAGCACTGCGAGCTTCACCTGCCCGCCCACGAGGTCGTTGATCGCCTGCCCACCGCCCTTGTAGGGGATGTGGACCATGTTGATGCCGGTCGCCGTCTTCAGGATCTCGCCGCCCAAGTGCTGCGCGGTGCCGCTGCCCGACGAGGCGTACGGCAGGCCCGGATTCGCCTTGGCGTACTCGATCAGCTCCTTGATGTTGTTCGGGGGGAATGAGGGGTGCGCGACGATCACGTGCGGCCCGATGGCGAGCAAGGTGACGGGCGCGAAGTCCTTCTGCGGATCGTGATTGAGCTTCTTGTACAGCGCCGGCGCGATCGTGTTCGAGTCGAGCCACATCTGCAGCGTGTAGCCGTCGGGTGCAGCGCGCGCGACGTAGTCGCTCGCGATGTTCCCGCCCGCGCCGGGTTTGTTCTCGACGATGAACTGCTGGCCTATCTGCCCGGAGAGCTTCTGCGCGAAGATGCGCGAGATGACGTCCGTGACCCCACCCGGCGCGAAGCCCACGACGATCGTCACGGGTCTAGTGGGATACGCCTGTCCAACGGCGTCGAAGACCGGAAGCAGCACGGTGAGGAATGCAGCCGCGATCCACATCGGCAAGCGTTTCATCGAAGATCCTTTCGGTCGGGAATGTTTTGAGCGGCACGGATCCACGTTCATACCGTCGTGAACTTGGAGGCGGCGGGCGTCTCGCCCGGATAACCCAATTGCATCGCCGCATCAGGTCCGCCATGGCGCGCGACAAGCGCGTTTTGGTCGTCCTTGGCGCGGCGGTCGATCGCTTCGGGGTCGAGCATCGCGCGGAGCTCCGCTTCGAGTTCCGCCACCACCTCGCGATACGCAGGGTCGGCAGCGATGTTGCGCGTCTCCTCCGGATCGGCGTCGAGGTCGAATA
>JANXZT010000019.1 GCA_025355395.1 Betaproteobacteria bacterium | reverse complement strand
CCGAACCGTCCCACGCGGATGAACTCATCACGCAACGGCTCAAGGAAATGCTGGGGCAGCTCGACGTGCGATTGCTCGACCATCTTCTTATCGGCGGGAATCAAGTGATGAGCTTTGCCGAAAAGGGTCTCCTTTAATTTGGCGCTCTCTACGCGGTGATCGGCGCTGCCGGTCACCGCTTGTCTATTTCAATACCTGGAGAACTATATGTCGACGATTCATCTGCCATGAGACACCAATATTACGTCTTTATTCGAGCATCAAATCATCCGCTTCAGCATCGACGTTGAAACCGAGCAGGATGTGCGCGCCGCCATCCTCTAGGCCCGGAAACAGTACGAGAAGAGTGGCACGCGATGGTCCGCCCAAGCCGAGACCGAGATCGACGATGCGGGAATCTTTGCGGTCGATGAATTGGACCCAAACTCGGGGTCGATCACGCAATCCTTTGACTTCGAATCCTTGAGTACCTCGGTGCGCCGCACCCCTCGACTTATCGAACTAAATCGGGAGGTGAGGGGGTTTGCCTGTGATCGGGTAGTTTGCCACGCCGGTCTTGCCGTCAAGGCCTGCGCGCGGGCTTCGCCCGTGCTCGCGAGCGCGCTTAAGGCGCGGCCCTGACGGCTGCGCTGCGGCGTGAGGGGGAGCCCGAGTAGGCAAACCCGCCTACGTACTCGTCAGCTCACACTTCAAAAAGGAATTCATCATGTTAGATATGAACCCCATGCAGATGGTCGCTCGTCGCGCGCTCCTTCCTGCTGCGCTCACCCAATCGGTTCCCGCCGCATTCGCCGAAACGCCGGATGTGACTCGCACCAGCCGGCACTATCAATTCATCTCCACCGCCCGCGTCATCGATGCGTTGCTCGACGCGGGGTTCGAACCCACCCGGGCCCAGCAGACCCGCAGCCACAGCTCTCCGCATCATGCTCGGCACATGATCAGGTTCTCCTACATCAAGAATGAGCTGAGTCTCCTCGACGCGATCCCCGAACTCATCTTGATCAACTCCCACGACGCCACGTCCGCCTACACACTTCGCGCGGGATTATTCAGGCCCGTTTGCACAAACGGTTTGTGCTCGCAGATCGGTGACTTTGGATTGCTGCACGTGCCGCACCGGGGCAATATCATCCACAACGTCGTCGAAGGCGCGCTACAGATCGCGCGAGGATTCAGTGACATTACGCGGGTAGTCGAACAAATGGCGGCCCGTGCTTTAAGCGATCGGGAGCGTCGAGACTTTGCCGCCGCGGCGCTGCAGGTGCGCTATCCCCACGCCGAACGACATGTCCCGGTACTTCCCGATCAGCTGCTAAGCGCACGGCGAAATGCGGACTTCGGCAACTCATTGTGGCTGACCTATAACGTAGTCCAGGAAAATCTTGTTGCCGGCGGCCTTCATGGACGCTCCGCGTCCGGACGCAGCAGCCGAACGCGAGCCATTCGTGCGATCCGAGAAGATATCAGGATCAACGTGGGGCTCTGGAACCACGCAATGACTCTCCTCGATCGCTAACGGCGACACCGGTCGCGCAGCGGCAAGGGCTCCTGCGCGGCCGCATCCTCAAAGGCGGCCCGCAGCTCTGGATCCACCGACGAGCCGAACCCGGCAAGGGGTCATTGTCGCGAGCTGCGCTCCTCGAGCCGCTTCTCCATCGGCAAGTGCGTCATGGATTCACACCCATTAGTCGGCTCGAACGATAGCGTGGACTAAAGGCCCGAAAAAGCGCGATGAGGCTTGTGATGTGCCTGACTCGATACGGGCGGACAAGGATTACGTCGTTATGACTACTCGCGCTCAGGGTACGAGGATTTTCAAAATCAAAACATTGGGGCGCAGAGGGCGAGACTGCTGATAGGGCAGGGTACCAACACCGTTCTCGCTGTCAATGGCGGCGCGCGATGCGCGCTTGCGTCCCTGGCGGGCCGGCTTCGCCCATTGACAGCTGCGCTGCGGCGTGGACTTGGGCGATGGGCAATCTCGCCCAATCATCAGAGGGAACACGCTCATGAACTCTTCCATTGAGACGACAGTACAGAAAATCGAGGCTCGCGAAATACCCGACAGCGAGCGCCTTCAAACACTTCCCCGCCATTTCGGCCGACACATGCTCATGGTTGAGCACGCAGTCTATTCCTTCATGCGCAGACTCTGGAGCGACTACGTGGACGGGTACTGGTCATACGTCGAACTTTCGAATGGTGGCCTTTACATGGCACCGAGTCACGACACGCCTTTCAACATCAGAGTCGATACGAACCAATTCGAGGGGCAAATGAGTGCGGATGCGGCGGGCATTACCGCCTGTCTATTTACCTTGAGCCATTTATCTTTTCAAATCCAAGACGAGTGCATCGCGAGTCACTTTCATCAGCTCCGTGACTTCGCCTTAGATCATCCGGAGGCGAGCGGCATCCTTGCGGCGATCGACTGATCTTAAAAGTGGCCCCGGGTGCCGCGGCGGCGCTCGGGCATTTCTCGTCGACCTGCCTGGTCACCAGAGACATGCGTGTGGGTAGCGCAGACAAATTCTGTATGCCGAGATTGGCCGAGGCGCTGCAGCAGCCGCGGGCTCGCTCCCGATTCAATTAATCGAAGCACTCTCGCGGTCGGCTGATTCGTTATGTCCAAGGGGCGACCGCAACAAGCCACACTCGATCGCGACATCGATCGCCTCGGTGCGGCTTCTCGCGTTCAACTTCATGAATAGGCCCGTCACGTGGCTCCGAACCGTGCTATGGGAAATGCGAAGCGCTCCAGCGATCTCTCGGTCCGTTTTGTTATTGCCGAGCAGCTCGACGATCTGCTTCTCCCGCGCGGTCAAGCCGTTGAAACGGACCGAGGATCCAAGCCTCATGGCGGCGATCGGCGCGAGATGCCGGTGTCCGGCATGAACTTGCTCGACGCAGGCGACGATTTCTTCGGGGCTCGAATTCCTGTCGATGTAGCCGACCGCACCCGAGCGCAGAGCGGGGACAATCTCTGCGTCCTTATTGAGGTCGGAGAGAATCACGATCCGCGCGTGTCGGTGGCGAGTCCGAATCATATAAACGAGGATCGCCGCATGGGAGCCGCCCAATTGCCAGTCTAGAATTGTCACATCCGGTTTGAGATTCACAGCGCTGCGAAGGGCACCGACGCCATCGAGCTCCCTACTCACCACTTGGATGTGGCTCTCGCGTTGCAGTATCGAGGCCAGACCCTCGAGCATTGCCGGACAGGCACTCGCCACGAGCGCACGGATTACTAATCGGGAAGGCTCCGCAATTGTCTCGACCATGGTGTGCGCTCTTCGCCTCTCGAAAATCGGTTTGATCAATGCCCTGCGATGGGGACACGGAGCTTAGCGCCAATCGCCGTCAAAGACAGCGCCAATATCGATCATCTATTCAACACCAAGTGCACGGGTGCCCTGAAATGACCTTGCGGAGCGCGTTCGGAGATGACAATGATGCTCACGTCTGAACAAAAAAACGTACAGAAGTGGGTTATCGATCCAAACAGAGGAGCCGCTATGAGAATGCCGCAAATCGCGATCGCCGTCGGGATGATCCTCGCTGGTTGTACGGTGTCGCAGCCGCGAGAAAAGTTGGCCGATATGCCGGCGGTCACTTCGACGCCTGCTGCTATTAAGGCTCCGGCCGAGGTGTCCCTTGATACACCGGCGGGGTATATCTACGAGCTACTGACGCCGGACGAGACCAAACTCCAGCAGGTGTTTGACGACTCGCGTCGCACCTACCTTTCCTTTAACGATCAGGTGCCCTTGGGACTGTTGATCTTCGA
>JANXZT010000509.1 GCA_025355395.1 Betaproteobacteria bacterium | reverse complement strand
TTTCCTGCCATGAAAAAAGTCCTGATCCTCGGCGTCAACGGCTTCATCGGCCACCATCTCTCCAATCGCATCCTCGCGGAGACTGATTGGGAAATCCATGGCATGGACATGCAGGCCGATCGCATCGGGGACCTGATCGTGGACCAGCGTTTCCGGTTCTTCGAGGGCGACATCACGATCAACAAGGAGTGGATCGAGTATCACATCAAGAAATGCGATACGGTGCTGCCGCTGGTGGCGATTGCCACGCCGGCCACATACGTGCGCGAGCCGCTGCGCGTGTTCGAGCTCGACTTCGAGGCGAACCTGCCGATCGTGCGGCACTGCGTACGGCACAAGAAGCGCATCATCTTTCCCTCCACCTCCGAAGTCTACGGAATGTGCACCGACGCCGAGTTCGATTCCGAGTCCTCCGAATTGGTGCTCGGGCCGATCAACAAGCCGCGCTGGATCTATTCGTGCGCCAAGCAGCTCATGGACCGCGTCATCCACGCGTACGGCATGCAGGAAGGGCTCGACTACACCCTCTTCCGGCCGTTCAACTGGATCGGTTCAGGGCTCGATTCGATCAATACCGCCAAGGAAGGCAGCTCGCGGGTCATCACCCAGTTCCTGGGACATATCCTGCGGGGCGAAGACATCAAGCTGGTCGATGGCGGCACCCAGAAGCGCGCGTTCACCTACATCGATGATGTCATCGCGGCGCTGATGAAGATCATTGCCAATCGGGGTGGTGTCGCCAGTGGAAAGATCTATAACATCGGCAATCCCGCCAACAATTACTCGGTGCGCGAGCTTGCCACCATGATGCTGGCCCTGGCTGCGCGCTATCCGGAATATCGCGACAACGCGAGCATGGTCCGGCTCGTCGAGACCACCGCCGGCGAGTACTACGGCAAGGGCTACCAGGACGTGCAAAATCGGGTGCCGAAGATCGACAACACGTCGATCGATCTCGACTGGAAGCCGCAGGTGCCGATGGACGAAGCCCTGATACGCATCTTCGACGCCTACCGCGGTCAGGTCGCGCAGGCAAGGCTCCTGGTCGATTGATCTCCCGGAATCGTTCGGCCGCGCACCGCGTCGCGCCTTCGCGTTGATGAATCTCGCCCTCAAGATCGATGTCGACACGCTGCGCGGCACCCGCGAGGGTGTGCCGGCATTGCTCGCCCTCTTGCGCAAGCACCGCGCCGGCGCCACATTCCTGTGGAGCCTCGGACCGGATCACACGGGCCGCGCCATCAAGCGCGTATTCCGTCCCGGGTTTGTGGGCAAAGTGCGGCGAACATCGGTGGTCAAGCACTACGGCGTGCGCACCCTTCTTTATGGCACGGTCCTGCCGGCGCCCGACATCGGCCGGCGCGGCGCGGAGGTGATGCGCGGTGTTCGCGATGCGGGCTTCGAGGTTGGCATCCATTGCTGGGATCACATCCGCTGGCAGGATGGCGTGGCGCGCGCCGATGCGGCATGGACCGCCGCCGAAATGCAGCGCGCGTGCGATCGTTTCACGGAGATCTTCAAGGCCGATCCCCGCACCCACGGCGCCGCGGGCTGGCAGATGAACGTGCACGCGCTGCGGCTCACCCAGCGCCTCGGATTCGACTACTGCTCGGATGGTCGCGGCATCAGCCCTCATCTTCCGGTCTGGAACGGCGAGCTGGTACGTTGCCCGCAATTGCCGACCACGCTGCCGACACTGGACGAGCTCATCGGTCGCGACGGCATCACCGAGGCAAATGTTGCGGCGCATTTGTTGGCCTACACCGCGGCGCCTGCCGCGACGGGCCACGTGTTCACGATGCACGCCGAGCTCGAAGGCATGCGGCTCGCACCGGTCCTGGAGCAGCTGATGGCAGGATGGAAGGGGCAAGGTTTCACGCTTGGCTCGACGCGAACCCTGTTCGAGAGCCTGGAGGGGGAGGCATTGCCACGATGCGACGTCGGGGCAGGCACCATCCCCGGCCGCTCCGGCACCGTGTTCGTCCAAGGACAGGAATTCCTGGGTGACATCGACCTGGCGCAGGCGGCTTAATCGATTCCAACCCGCGCGGGCGCTCTTTGCCTGTCGCAGACACATGACGGGAATGGCAAAGTTCACGACGGCGGGCGCCATCGTTGCCGGCGTTTCGCGGGACAGCATCAGGTCGCACGAAAGCTTCAAGGCCAGAATGGACTTTCCGTTCGAGCTCATCTCGGATGCCGACGAATTGCTGTGTACGCAATTCGACGTGATCCGGGTAAAAAAACATGTACGGAAAAAAGGCGCGCGGTCTGGAACGCAGCACGTTCCTGATCGATGGCGCGCGTATGCTCGTGCGCGAATGGCGTGCGGTCAACGTGCCCGGGCATGTAAAGGAGGTTCTGGCCGCGGTGCGCAGCCTCGGTGGACGATGATGAAGCCGGGCCAGGTGTCGCACGCCGATACCACATCATCATTCATCCGGCCCCGGGGCCGATCGTCAATAGCTTGTGTTCGCGTCCGGTAAGGGTCTAGCATAAGCCGCAGTCGTTATGTAAATTCAACCCGCGCCCCAAAGGAGGCCCATGGTCGAGCGCAAGATCCGCCCCGCGCCCCTCACCCTCGTCGCCCGCAAGATCGCCAGGACCTCGAACAAAATCGGCCAGACTCCTCGCCTTTACACGATCACCAAGCTCTTCGTGCTCGACACCAACGTGCTGATGCACGATCCCACGAGCCTCTTCCGTTTCGAAGAACACGATATCTATCTGCCGATCCTCACCCTCGAGGAGCTCGACAACAACAAAAAAGGCATGACCGAGGTCGCGCGCAACGCGCGGCAGGTATCGCGATTCCTCGATGATCTGGTCACCGCGATGCCCAACGGGATCGCCGAGGGCATCGATCTCGAAACCAAGTCCGGAGGCGCCGCGACCGGCCGACTGTTCCTGCAGACCGAGGCCATCACCACCGAGCTGCCCGCATCGCTTGCCAACGGCAAGGTCGATAACCAGATCCTCGCCGTGGTGATGCATCTCCAGCGCACCCACGCCAAGCGCAGCGTCATTCTGGTGTCCAAGGACATCAACATGCGCATCAAGGCGCGCGCGCTTGGCATTGCCGCCGAGGATTACACCAATGACAAGGTGCTCGAGGACACCGAGCTCCTGTACAGCGGCATGCGTGAGCTGCCCGCGGATTTCTGGGACCGTCACGGCAAGGGCATGGAATCGTGGCAACAGGGCGGCCACACCTTCTACCGCCTCGCCGGACCGCTTGTTCCGTCGTTGCTCGTGAACGAATTCGTTTATCAGGAAAAGCCCGGCGAAGCCCCGTTATATGCGACCGTGCGCGAGTTGAACGGACGCACGGCCGTGCTCCAGACGCTCAAGGATTACACCCACCAGAAGAACAACGTGTGGGGCATCATTGCCCGCAACCGGGAGCAGAACTTCGCGCTCAACCTGCTCATGAATCCGGAGATCGACTTTGTTTCGCTGCTGGGGCAGGCCGGAACCGGAAAGACGCTCCTCACCTTGGCCGCAGGGCTCATGCTGACCCTCGAGTTCAAGGTGTACTCCGAGATCATCATGACCCGCGTGACGGTGCCGGTCGGTGAGGACATCGGATTCCTCCCGGGAACCGAAGAAGAGAAGATGAATCCATGGATGGGGGCGCTCGAGGACAATCTCGATGTGCTCAACAAAACCGACGACGAGGCCGGCGAATGGGGCCGCGCGGCCACCCGCGATCTCATCCGCTCCCGCATCAAGGTGAAGTCGCTCAACTTCATGCGCGGGCGCACCTTCATCAACAAGTTCCTGATCATCGACGAAGCGCAGAATCTCACGCCGAAGCAGATGAAGACCCTGGTGACGCGCGCGGGTCCGGGCACCAAGGTGATCTGCCTCGGCAACATCGCGCAGATCGACACACCCTATCTGACCGAAGGCAGCTCCGGAATTGCCTACGTGGTCGACCGCTTCAAGGGCTGGGAGCACTCGGGGCACGTAACGCTGCAGCGTGGGGAGCGCTCGCGCCTTGCCGATCACGCGGCGGACATCCTGTAGCGGCAGCGCGCGCGCACTGCGCCCTATTGGCGTGCCCCTAGCCGAGCCCCTGCCGCGACACGACGATGTTGCAGATGGCGTTCGGGTCCGCCAGCAGGCTTTGCCAGCGTGCGGGCGCGAGGCTGCCGTCGGCGTTGACCGTCCAGCACATGAAGCCGCGGGAGTCGAGGAAGTCGACCACGTAGTCGGCGCCGCACTCGAAGCGCGCCATCATCCGCGGGCTGAATTCCATGAGGAGCTTCAAGCTCGTGGAGCGGTCGACGAGCTTGGCCATGCCCTTGAGGGCGAGACCCTCGGCGCCCTCGATGTCCATCTTGATGACATCGACTTGCTGTGCGGGATCCGCGAAGTAGTCGTCGAGCGCGATGCACTCGATCGTCTCGCTGGCCACCGGCCGCGCCGGGTCAACGGGATCTTCGGCACCCGGTTGCGCCTCGAGGTGCGCTCCGCCCGACCACTGCGCGTTGGCGACGAGTGTCGTGGTGCGGGCCCGGTCCGCCACCGCGTGCTGCTCGATGGTCACCAGATGCTCGATGCCGTTCACGCTTACCGATGCGCAGATGAGATCGTAGAAGCTGCGGCTGGGCTCGAAGGCGAAGATGTGGCCGCCAGGCGTGATTCGCGTGGCGGCGAGCAGCGCATACACCCCATGGTTCGATCCGATGTCGAGCACGGTGTCGCCGGGCTTCAGGAGCCGCAGGAAGGCGGTCGCGTAATTCTGCTCCCAGCGGCCGCCGTACATGAGATGGGTGCCGATGTCGACGCTGCGCGTGTCGACGAAAAGCTTCTGTCCCGTATGGAGATAGGTGAGTGCCCGGTGGTCGCCCAAGTAAGCGACCTGGGAGAACAGGATGTCGCTGATGCCCTGCTGATACGACTGCGTCAGCGCCCCGAGCGCGGCGGAAACCTTCCCCACGGCGTCCTCGATGCGCCGGATGCGGGCGAGGATCTCCTCGAGCCGTGCCGCTTCGTCCATCACCTGGCCTCCGCCACGACGCGGCCGGCTTCGGTAGTGCCGGGCCGCTCCCGCACACCCAGAACCTCGAGCCGCACGCGCATCAGCGCCGCAGTGCGCTCGCGGTTGAACCTCCTGCGGATCGTCTCCTGTCCCGCGCGGGCGATGCGCGTGCGAAAGGCCGCGTCGTCGGCGAGGCGCCGCATCCACGCGGCGCCCTGCTCCACGTCGGGATCCGCCCATTGGAAGCGCGGGTCGTCGTAGAGATACTCGCCGCGGGCGATGGGCACCATCCGGTAGTCGACGAGACAACTGTTGTCGGGCGTCATGAACTCAAGGTTGCCGGAATACGCCGTACCGATCACCGGCTTGCCGAGGTACATCGACTCGGCGAGCCCCAGCCCGAGCCCTTCGGCACGATGCAGCGACACGTAGGCATCGACAACGCTTTCGAGCCCGGATACCTCATCCCGGGACAGGAAGCCGTCGCGCAGCAGGACGCGCGGGTCGCCTTCCGCGTGCGCCATCAGCGCCTGCAGCTTCCCGGGCTGCACCATGCCATTGATTGACTTCACCACCAGCCCGACGTCGTCGCGTCCCCTCGGGAATGCCTGCCGAAACGCGTCGATCGTGGCCTCCGGATTCTTGCGCTTGCTGAACGAATTGAAGTCGAAGCTGAAGAGGAACAGGAACTGATCGTCGGGAAGATCGAACTCGGCTCGCCGATAGCTCCGCGCGAGACGCACCTCGATCGGCGGCGGCACTTTCACCACCAGGCGATCGCACGCCCGGCGCATCGCCTCGGCGACGAACTCGCTGGCGACCCAGATCTCGTCCACCCGCGCGAGCGCCTCATCCCACGAGCGCGGCAGTGTCTCGAGCTCCCAGTACCAGTAGCCGATGTTGTAGCCGCCGAGCGCCGTCGTCGTCGCCATCAAGGCGTGCACGGGCTTCAGCATGTCGGGATTGAGGCAATAGAGCGACACGTGATGCCGCAGTACGTCCGACACATGATGCGCGACCGTGCGATCGGCCTGCCGTGAGCGCAGGCGCATGTCGACGTCCTTCACGACGAACGGAATGCCGCCGCTGTCGCACGCGCCGGCGAGCGCGCGCAGGCTCTCGCCCAGGCCGAACTCCCCGAACACGAAGCCCACGAGGTTGAGGCCGGGCGTCAGCACCGTTGCCGCCGTTGCCTTGCGGCGCTCGAGCACCAGCGCGGCCAGACGATCGAGCTCGTCCAGCGGGAAGGCGAGGACATGGCCCGTCTGGAACGGCGTCTTGAGAAAATGCAGCCCCCACACGGCCATGCAGGGTGCGAACGGATTGGCCGGAACATTCTCCTCGCGGCAGACCCGCGCGTAATACTCCGCAAACATCGCCACCTGGGCCCGCTCACGCGCGTCTTGCGTGACCGTGGGTTCGGCCGGGATCCGGTGCAAGTACAGCGGTCGCGCGACGTGCACTGGCTCGGCAAGCCACACGGCGCGCAGCGCGAAATCCCAAGCGTAAACCATCGGAAGGTCGCGGAAGCCGTCGAGCGCATCGAAGAGGGCGCGCCGGAAAAAGAGATTGCTCGCCCCGAGCGCGACGAACTCCTGGTGGAAAAGTGCGTGACCGATCGAGTCGGCCTCGGGGATGGCTTCGAGCAACGTGCGCAGCGGCCCGACGCGCGGGTCCGCAGCGGCGCTCACCGGTTGCCCCGCGGCGTCCATGAAGCGGGCGTCGGTGAAGCCCCACGCTGCGCCCCGGGCGAGCACCGCCTCCACGAGCACCGCTATGCGCTCGGGGGCATGCAGCTGATCGCTTTCCAGGATGGCGACGAACGTGCCGCGGCTCGCGCGCACCCCGGCGTTGAGGCGTGCGGAAAGCCCGGCATCGGGGGCGACGGCGATCAACTGTTGGGCGAGACCCGTGTCGCCTTCCGCGGCTCGCATCGAGGCGGGCAGCGCAGCGTTCGCATCGTGCACCCGGACGAGCTCGATCGGTCGGTAAGCTTGCGCGCGCACCGCGGCGATGGCGCGCTCGGTCCGCTCCGGGAAGGCGCCGGCGACGACGATCACGCTCACGAGCGGCGGCGGCTCTTCCCCTGCACCGGAGCGCTGCGCGATCACGGCAGCGTAGTCGGCGCGCAACGTTCCAGCACGCGCGACATCGAGGCCCGCCAGCGCCTGCGTAAACATGAAGTTGAGGGCCGTCCACACCGCGTACTGGGCGGCGGCCGGCAGGGGATGGCGTGGCAGGGCGCGTGCGGCGCGAAGCAGGAGCGGCAGCGCGTCCTCGGGGTGGCCGCGCTCGTACGCCACCAGCGCAAGAATGCGCAACGCATCCGGGTGTTCGGGATGTTGCGCGAGTAGATCCTCCGCGATTGCCACGGCACCGTCGTGGTCCTTGGCGTCTAAGCGCACCTGCGCCTGCGCCGCGAGCGCACCGGGGCTGGAGGCGGCGTCGTGGATGCCGCCGTGACAGGCCTTGTAGCGCTTGCCGCTGCCGCAGGGACACAGCGCGTTGCGCGAAGCCGGGGCTGGCATTCCCAGCGACATTCAATACGACCGGGGAGTCGCGAAGTTCTCGAAGCGCGTGAATTCGCCCAGGAAGGTCAGCCGCACCGTGCCGATCGGGCCGTTGCGCTGCTTACCGATGATGATCTCGGCGATGCCTTTCTCCTGGGTGTCGGGGTTGTACACCTCGTCGCGATAGATGAAGAGGATCAAATCCGCGTCCTGCTCGATGGCCCCGCTTTCGCGCAGATCCGACATCACTGGCCGCTTGTTGGGACGCTGCTCGAGCGAGCGATTGAGCTGCGAGAGCGCCATGACCGGCACCTTGAGCTCCTTCGCGAGTGCCTTCATGGCGCGGGAGATCTCCGAGATCTCCGTGGCGCGGTTTTCTCCCTGCGACGACGCCTCCATGAGCTGCAGGTAATCGACGATCACGAGTCCCAGCTTGCCATACTGTTTCATCAGGCGACGGGCGCGCGAGCGCACCTCGATGGCATTGAGCGCCGGCGTCTCGTCGATGAGGATCGGCGCTTCGTTGAGACGGCCGAGCGCCGCGGAGAGTCGCTCCCAGTCGTCGCTCGCGAGCCGCCCCGTCCGCAGCTTGTGCTGGTCGAGACGTCCCACCGACCCGATCATGCGCAATGCGAGCTGCGCCGCACCCATTTCCATCGAGAATACGGCGACGGGTAACCCCGCCGACAGCGCGACGTGCTCGCCGATATTCAAAGCCATGGCCGTTTTTCCCATGGACGGTCTTCCTGCAACGACCACCAGATCGCCCGGCTGCAGCCCCGACGTCATCCTGTCGAGATCGGTGAATCCGGTGGGCACACCGGTGACTTCGGAGGGATCGTCGCGGTTGAACAGCGCCTCGATGCGCTCCACCACGCCGACCAGCAATTCGCCGATGGGTGCGAATTGCTGGTGGCCGCGCGCGCCCTGCTCGGCAATGTGCAGGACCTTCGCTTCGGCCTGGTCGAGGATTTCCTTCGCGCTCCGGCCAAGCGGGTTGTACGCCAAGTTGGCGATATCCCCGGCGGTGGCGGCGAGTTGGCGCAGGATGGAGCGCTCGCGCACGATCGCGCCGTAGTGACGGATGTTCGCCGCCGTCGGTACGTTCTGCACCAGCGCGCCGAGGTAAGAAAGGCCGCCGACGTAGTCGAGTTTTTGCGAAGACGAAAGCGCCTCGGCAACCGTTACCACGTCGGCCGGCTTGCCATCAGCCACCAGCGCGACAATGTGCTGATAGATCAGCCGATGCCCCTCGCTGTAGAAGTCGGCCGGCGACATGATGTCGCCCACGCGATCCGTGGCCTCGTTGTCGAGCAATAGTCCGCCCAGCACCGATTGCTCCGCCTCGAGCGAGTGCGGCGGCAGCTTGATGGCATCGACTTGGGGATCGTCAGGCATGGCGGCGGGAGAGGATCCGATTTTACCGCCGCCGCGTGCCGGCGCGTGGCATGTTGTAGCCGTTCCTCATAAAAAAGGGCGCCTCATCGCGCCCGCTTTTGTGCCGCCGCGTGAAACCACGCAGCAACGTCAAAGCTCAAGCCGTTGCCGTCTCGCCGATCACGCTCACCGTGACGTTGGCTTTGGCATCGGCATGCACGCTGACGACCAGCGGGTAATCACCGACCTGCTTCAGCGGACCGTCCGGCATGTATACCGCCGACTTCTCGAGATCGAATCCGTGTGGCTTGAGTGCTTCGACAATGTCGGCGTTGGTCACCGAGCCGAAGAGCCGCCCGTCCACGCCGGCTTTCTGGGTGATCTGAAGCGTCAATCCTTCCAGCTTTGCCGCCTGCGCCTGGGCGGCTTCGAGCTTGGCAGACGCTGCCTTCTCGAGCTCCGCGCGCCTCACTCCGATCACTGCGATGTTCTCCGCCGTGGCGCGCTTCGCCTTGCCGTGCGGGATGAGGTAATTGCGCGCGTAGCCCGGCTTGACCTTCACCACGTCGCCCAGATTGCCGACGTTGATCACCTTCTCGAGCAGAATGATTTGCATTGCGTCCTCCGCTTCAGTGCAGGTCGGTGTACGGCATGAGCGCCAGGAACCGCGCGCGCTTGATCGCGGTCGAGAGCTGGCGCTGATAACGCGCCTTGGTGCCGGTAATGCGCGCCGGCATGATCTTGCCGTTCTCCTGCACAAAATCCTTCAGGATGTCGATGTCCTTGTAATCGATTTCCTTGACGCCTTCGGCGGTGAAGCGGCAGAACTTCTTGCGCTTGAAAAGATTATTCCCGCGCTCGCGCTTCTTGCCATCCTTCTTCTTGCCGAATCTTCCTTGGGGACGGGGCATGTCGTTTCCTAGAGTTCAGTGTTCGATCAGTTCAAATTCGTTGACGTGCATCGCGACGGTGATGCCGGTGCGCCAGCGGCGCGCGAGAAAACCCTTGCACCGTATGACAGTGCCGGCGGGCGTGCCGGCCAAGGCGCGGGCTGAGGCTCCGAACGCCACCGCCGCGAGCTCGCATTCGACCATCCGTTCGGAACCCGCTTCTTCCTGCCGTGAGGCGTGACGCAGGAGGAAGTCGATGGCCGGAAGGCCGGCCGGGGTGAAGCGCAGATCGCCGCGTTCGGCGATCGTTGCATCAAGAAGCAGCGAGTTCTTTTCCAACGACCGGCATCCACTGCATTCGCCCGCTTGCAGCCGCAGCCTGGGTGTCAGGCTTGCGAAGGCTCGAGCGTGGCCGGCCGGTCGGGTGCGGGCCGGTCGGGTGCGGGCCGCTCGCCACGCTCGACGCGCTCCCCGCCACGATCACCACGATCGCCACGGTCACCCCGGTCGCCGCGATCGCCTCCACGGTCCCCGCGCTCGCCACGCTCGCCGTCACGGCCGGCAGCGCGCGGCTTCTCTTCGCGCATCATGGGCGAAGGCGCGACCACGGCTTCGCCCATGGCAACGATCAGATGCCGGATTACCGCGTCATTGAATTTGAACGCGTGCTCGAGCTCCTGAAGCGTCTCGCGATCGCATTCGATATTGAACATGACGTAATGCGCCTTGTGGATCTTGGCAATCGGGTAGGCAAGCTGGCGCCGTCCCCAATCCTCATGGCGATGAATACGCCCGTTGCGGGCGGTGACCATCGCGCGATACCGCTCGACCATGCCGGGCACCTGCTCGCTCTGGTCCGGGTGCACGATGAAAACGACTTCGTAATGACGCATGCAGAACGCTCCTTATGGTCTGGTTGGGCTACCGGTGAGAGACGCCGCCAAGCTCACGATGCGTCCGTCGATCCGGCTACCGGTGGCCTCCCCGTCTGCGGCGGGTGAGGCAAGGGAACCTAAGATTGTAAGCCGATCCAACCACAAAAACAAGCGATAGCCTCTTCCAATGGCATAGGAGGCTGGAACGGTATCCGTGTTTCCAATGGCATAAGAGGCTGAAATGAGGATTTTGGATCGATCATCGATGGATGGTGATCGATATGAACGATGCAAGACTCAAGACGATCGAGCAGATTCGGGAATTCTTGGCCGGCACGGCCGATGTCGCCTTCTCCGGTCCGACGGACGAATCCAGGCGCCACGCGTTTGTCGCCAACGTGTTGCAGCGGTTCCGCTATTCTCGTCTGGCCAAGGGGCAGCGCGGGGTGCTGTTCGCTTACCTGCAGCGGTTGACGGGCTATTCGCGACAGCATCTGTCGCGCTTGATTGCCCACTATCGACAGACGAAGTCTCTGCACCCCGTAACGCGGGCCAATCGCACCAGCTTTGGCCGCAAATACGGTCCGCAGGACGTGGCCTTGCTGGCCGAGAGCGACAGTCTGCACGACACGCTCTCGGGTCCGGCCACCAAGGTCTTGCTGACTCGGGCACACCAACGTTTCGGTGATCGCCGCTATGCCCGGCTCGCCGCAATCTCGGTCTCTCACCTCTATAACCTGCGTGCGAGCGACGGCTACCGCAAGCAGCGCCTGGTCTGGACCCGCACTCGGCCAAGCCCGGTGCGCATCGGGGTGCGCCAAGCGCCGGCCCCGCAGGGACTGCCCGGCTACATCCGCATCGACACGGTGCATCAGGGGGATCAGGATGGTCTCAAGGGCGTCTATCACATCAACGCGGTGGATATCGTTACCCAGTGGGAGTTGGTGGCCGCCGTGGAGCGCATCAGCGAGGCCTATCTGCTGCCGGTGATCGCCTTGCTGCTCGAAGGCTTCCCCTTCGCCATTCGCGGGTTCCATTCCGATTCCGGCTCCGAATACATTAACCACGACGTGGCCAAACTGCTGGACAAGCTGCGCGTCGAGTTCACCAAGTCGCGGCCGCGGCAAACCAATGACAACGCGCTGGCCGAATGTAAAAACGGTGCCATCATTCGCAAGCTCATGGGCTACAGCTATATCCCCCAAAAACACGCCGCCGCCATCAATCGCTTCTACGCCGAGGCGCTCAATCCCTATCTCAACTTCCACCGGCCATGCTATTTCGCGGCCGACACCATCGATGCCAAGGGAAAGATTCGCAAGACTTACCCACAAAACCAGATCATGACTCCCTGGGATCGATTGCAGTCCATCCCCGGCTATGAGCAATACCTCACGCCTGACATCAGCACCCACGAACTGCAACAACGCGCCACCGCCATGAGCGACAATGACGCCGCCAGGAACGTCCAGCAAGCCCGTAAACAACTGTTTCAATCCTTTGCCCAGCGTCAACTAGGATGCGCGGTGTAACGATGACGACTGCGCTCGTTGACCTTGAATCTGCGCAAGCCGCGATACAATTTGACCGCTGCGACCCCTATGCACCAAATCCGGGCGTTCAAAACGGCCTGTACGCGATTTCCAATCCCCGGCGGGTGTCCACACCCCAACCCAAATCCTTCATGCGCATAACCACCGACCGCTACCGTTACACGCTCATGCACACAGACCATGCAAGCGAAACAACAACGACACCCTGTTTAAGAACAATTCGGAGCCGCCCAACCCCTTAACCCTCGATCCAAAACCGCAGCTTGATGCCCAACTATTTCAGCCTCATCTTACGATTGGAAAATACTATCAAGTCCGGGGACATGCTCGCCATACTTTGAGGGATGATTCGGCACAGCGGCAGCAGGTGCACGGTGAAGTCATGCGCGCCATGTAACGCGAAGCACTCGGCTAAGGGCACCACTATCATGAACTCAATAATTCCGCCGCAATTGAGATATGCCTCATGACTACCAAACAACGGTAATTGGTTTCGTCGGCGTGGCGCTCCTATTGCTCGCGTTCGTACTCAATCTCTTTAAGCTCCTGCGCTCAAATGGTCCCGTCTATATGGGCCTCAATTTCGTGGGGGCGGGGTTGGCCTGCTACTCTTCCTACCTCATCATGTTCATGCCCTTTGTCCTCTTGGAAGGAGTATGGGCGCTCGTTGCTCTTGCTGGAATCGTGCGTGCTCTGCTCGCCGGTGCCAAGCCGACTCGGCGCTAGATCGAATGTAGCTCGGCCTCCATCGCGGTGGCGCCTCGCTGGGGCGGCAATGACCTGAAGATGTGGATATCGGACGCAAAGCGCCCTTGCAAACAACCGAGCGTCGTCGTTCGCGCCGATTTACTACGCGTACCTGAAGGACGAGCTGAGCGCGCGCAAGCTGATCTAGCGGCGGGAGCCCTCAA
>JANXZT010000007.1 GCA_025355395.1 Betaproteobacteria bacterium | reverse complement strand
GGGGACGGGACATGATCGCGACGACGCTACTCGTGGATGCCGCGATCGCACGGGTACTGCCGGAGCTACCCGCCGGGTCCAGCTACGGGGTGAAGCGCCGGGATCCGACGGTGTTCCCAATCATCTGCTACGCGCTCACCTCGAGCAGTCTAAGTCCCAACGACCTACGCGACGTTGTGCGGGTCCAGATTGTGCCTTTGCTCGCGTCGGTGCAGGGCCTGGCACGCATCGAGGTTCAGGGCGGAGCCGTGGATGAAGTCGAGGTACTGGCCGATCCGCATCGCCTGAATGCGTTTGGGCTTGGACTCTCGGATGTCACGGCCGCGATTACGGCCGGCAATTCGCTGCAAGCGGTCGGTCGCGTGCAGGATCACGACAAGCTCTATCTTGTGGTTTCCAACAGCAACTTGCGTGAATTGCACGAGCTGCAGAACATCGTCGTGCGTTCAGACGCATCCGGCATCGTGCGCCTGAAGGATGTCGCGGAAGTACAGGATGGTTCGGTGCCGCAGTGGATCCGCGTCACGGAGGACGGCAAGCCGGCGGTGCTGTTCAATGTGTTCGAACAACCGGACGGTAACGCTGTGCAGATTGCCGGTGACGTGCGCGCGCGCCTCGAGGGCCTCAAGCTCCCGGCGAACGTGCACTTGCACAACTGGTACGACCAGAGTGAGCTCGTCCTGCATTCGGCCACCAGCGTGCGCGATGCCGTGCTGATCGGCCTGATACTTGCGGCCGGCGTGCTGATCTTGTTCCTGCGCAGCCGCCGCGTCATGCTCGTCGCGATCCTAAGTGTGCCCGCTACGCTTGCCATCACCGTGCTGCTTTTGAGCCTGCTCGGCATGACATTCAATATTATGACTTTGGGCGGCATCGCCGCAGCCGTCGGACTTGTGATTGACGATACCATCGTGATGGTTGAGCACATCGCCCGGCGCGCGGGCGCCCCCGGTATTAAGGACGGCCGCGCTGCGGTACTGCCCGCAGCCCATGAATTCCTGCGCCCGCTCGCAGGTTCGAGTCTCGCGACGGTGATTGTCTTTCTGCCGCTGGCATACCTTGGCGGCGTCACCGGCGCATTCTCGAAAGCACTGTCGATGTCCATGGGCTGCGCCTTGATCGTCTCGTTCCTGACTGCCGCATTTGTCGTGCCGCTGCTGGCTCGTAGGTTCATCGATTTCGAGCATTGGCACGATCCTGCAGCCGACGGCGAGGGCTGGCTACAGCGTTGGCACGCGCGCCTTCTCGAGCGGACATTCCGGAAGCCGCTGCTTATCGTCGTGATGGTGCTGCCGCTGCTTCTGCTGGGGTTCATCGCCTATGAGCGGGTCCCGAGCGGATTCATGCCCCGGGTTGACGAAGGCGGATTTGTCATGGATTTTTATTCCAAGCCAGGCACCTCGCTGACGGAGACTGAACGGGAACTAACCCAGGTCGAGGCGATCCTGCGCGAGTTTCCGGAAGTTGATACTTTTTCCCGCCGAACCGGGACGACCCTTGGCGACGATCTCGGTGAGCCGCACCACGGCGATTTCTTCGTCCGCCTTAAAGCCAATCATGCACGCGCGACAGATGACGTCATGTCCGCGGCACTGGCAGATATCAACAAGCGTGTTCCCGGAGTCAAGGTCGAGCTTGCGCAGCTCATGGAAGACCTCATCGGGGACCTGACAGCTGTCCCGCAACCGATCGAGGTAAAAATGTACGCGTCGAATGCGGCGACGCTGATTCCCCAGGCTCGCGTCGTCGCAGCGGCAATCGCCTCCGTCGATGGGGTCGTCGAGATCAAGGATGGCGTGGTACTCGCCGGCGACGGGATTGACATGAAGGTCGATCCGATCAAGGCGTCGTTCGAGAATAGCAGCCCCGAAGAGGTTACGAAGCAGGTCGAGGCCGCGCTTACCGGGGCCATTGCGACGCAGTTGCCGCGATCCACCAAGATCGTGGACGTACGTGTTCGCCTCCCCAATGCGCTGAGCCTGACCGATGACGATCTCGCCGACTTGCCGATTCGCGCTACGGACGGGCATATGTTCCCGTTGCGACGCGTCGCTAGCCTGCGCGAGGTGTCGGGCGAACCGGAGATTTCCCGGGACGATCTGCAGCCCATGATCGCGGTAACGGCGCGCATCGAGAACCGGGGCATCGGCGCGACGGTCAACGATATCCGCAAGATCCTTGACCGCCCCGGGCTGTTGCAGCCTGGAGTCCGCTACGAACTGGGAGGGTTGTACCGGCAGCAGCAAATCGCCTTCCTGGGACTTGCCAAGGTGTTTGCAGCCGCGCTTATCGCCGAACTCGTGCTGCTGTTGTTGATCTACGAGCAATTCTGGCCGCCGCTGATCATCCTCGGCACG
>JANXZT010000001.1 GCA_025355395.1 Betaproteobacteria bacterium | reverse complement strand
CTTGTACGCGGCGGCGTGAAAGACGACGTTGGGCGCTTGGCGGTCGAGGATATCCTCGATCAACGCCACATGCTTCACGTCACCCACGACGGTTGCGAGCGGCAATTGCGGAAACAGGTCCGCAAGCGTGATCTGGATCTCGTAGAGCGCTGCCTCAGAGATATCGAAAAGCACCAGCTTGGCCGGACGGAATCGGGCAATCTGACGGCAAAGCTCCGCGCCGATCGAGCCTCCGGCACCGGTCACCAGCACGATCCGGTTGCCTAGCCATTCGCCGAGGCCCGCACTGTCGAGCACGATGGGATCCCGGCCGAGCAGATCGTCGAGCTCCACGTTGCGGATCGTGGTAAGCACCGAGCGCCCGCTGATCAGGTCCTCGTACGACGGCACGGTCAGCGCTTCGAGGCTGGCGTCGGCGCAGGTTTCGGCTACACGCCGGCGGACGCCGTGGGCCGCCGACGGCAGCGCGATGATCACCTTGCGCACGCCGTACTTGCGCGCCCAGGCCGGAAGATCGGCGATCGGTCCCAGCACGCTGATGTTGCGCAACAGCCGTCCGTGCTTGGCGGTGTCGTCGTCGAGAAGACCGATGACCCGCCACTGGCGGCTGCGCGAGAGCTCGGCAGTCAGGCGCGCCCCTGCCTCGCCGGCGCCGATGATCAGCACCGGCTCCCCGAGCGCCACGAGTGGGCTGTAGAGGCGGTGCTCCTTCCATATCCGGTACGCAAACCGGTTGCCTGCCATCAGGAAGATGAGCACGACCGGGTAGAGAATGAGCACGCTGCGCGGCAGGACGGTCTGCAATTGCAGCATGACCACCACCAGTGGAACCAGCACCGCGCCAAGACCCGCCGCGAGCACGATCCGCTGCAGGTCGATCATGCTGGCGAATCGCCACAGCCCGCGATACAACCCGAACCCCAGAAAGATCGCCCCCTGCAGCGGCAGAATCCAGGCCAGGGTCCAGATCATGTCGGTGAGATACGGGACATGCGCATCGAGATTGAAGCGCAGCCAGTACATCGCGAGCCATGCCACACCCGCGGCGGCCACGTCATGGGCGAAGGCCAGCCAGGCCCGCCAGTTCTGATGGGGTTTCATGTGAGCGCGCGCCGCCGCCAATGATAGTCAATGAAAAGGAAAAGGATGCCGAGCATCACGCACCACGCCACTAAGACGGGCCATCCTGCGGCAGGTTCGATGGCGAGCGTGGCGACGGCCGAGAGCGCAGTGCCGGCCATCACCGCGCCGTAGATGCGAAGCGTACCGCGGTGCCCCGCGCCCAGGCGGTGCAGGCGCTGATAGTAATGATGGCGATGCGCTTCCCACACGCGCTCGCGCCGCAGCGCCCTTCGGCCAAGGGTCAGCGTCGCATCGGCGAGAAACGGCAAGAACGCGAGCAGGGGAAACCAGCCTGGCCAGGTTCCGCGTGCCCATTCCCCGATACCGAACACCGCCGCCAGAAAACCCAGCGCAACGGCGCCGTTATCGCCCATGAAAAGGCGCGCCGGTGGCCAGTTGACGATGGCGAAAGGAACGCATGCCGCCGCGAGCGCCCAATACGCGCTGGACGGGACTCCGGCAACACTCGCCCCGGCGGCGTAGGCGCCGAACCCGGTGATCGCCATGACGGCCGCGAGTGCGTCGGATCCATCCATGAAGTTGAACGCGTTGGCGCTCCAAACGATCCCCACCGTCGCCGCGAGGAACGCCAGTTCGCTGGTCCACGCGAGCCCGGTCGCCCGCGGCAATATCGCCCACGCGGCTACCGACCCGGCAGCCATCTGCACCAGGAGCCGCAACCACGAGGGCACGCCAACCCGGTCATCCTCGAGCGAGATCAGGACCACGGCGAGCCACGCAAGCCCCCAAACCCATCCGCCGGGAAGCTCAAACCCGCGCCACAGCGCAATCGGCAGGAAGCCCGCCCAGATCGCGAGGCCGCCGATCTGTGGTATCGGCCGGTCATGGAGCGATCGCTGGTTGAGCGCAGCCAGTGGAAGCTCGCGTCGGAATCGCAACAGCAATCGCACCGCCAGCGCAGAAAGCACCATCGCGAGCGCCGCGTCTTTGAGCCCGTCAGGGAGCGATTTGAAGACGCTCATGGCAGACGCGACATCAGGCGAATTGCGGTCTGCGCTACGGTTAATCGCGACAAAATGACTCTCTCGACCATTGAAAGCCTGCGATTTTAGGCCGCTCCCGCCCGGCGCGGACAGACAGCACGGTATATATCAAATTAACTCGTCCGATCATGGCCTTATGCTGGCGCTTTCCGAGTACGGTTGCTCGCTCGCTTGCCACCGCTCCTGTAGCGTTTTAGCAACAGCTAAGCGGCACATCGGAATGAGGCCGGGGTTTACCTTGCCTCGGTGTTCGGCGATTTGGCACAATGGGATCAACTTCTCGACATCCCTGAGAAGGCGTTTCCGATGGCAGGTGCAATACGCTGGTTCCCTGCCAATTTTATCCGTTAGAGGAGAGACTCGATGAACAAGAAGCTCGTCGCTTTGGCAGTCGCCGGTGCTTTGGCATTGCCGGTGGCCGCGCAAGCGCAAACCGCGAACGTCACGCTGTACGGTCGCGCGAATATGGACGTGGAAATGGTCAATGGCAGACAGGCCAGTGGCAGCAACCCCAACGTCTTCCGCGTCAGTTCCAACTCTTCGAATTTCGGCATTCGCGGCACCGAGTCGCTCGGTGGGGGCTTGAGTGCCATATTCCAGATCGAGTCCGGGGTTCCGTTTGACACCGGCGGCGGTACTCTGGCCACGCGCGATTCGTTTTTGGGTCTGCAGGGCCCTTGGGGAAGGGTGAGGCTTGGTAACTATCACCTACCGTATGACCAGGTCCACGATATCTTCGGCAGTCTCCCCACTTTGGAAACAGGGATTCTGGCCACCTCGGCGATATGGGCGCAGGGCACCGAGAGCAAGGCCACCGGCACATTCGACGCGCGTGTCGCCAATTCAATCCGTTACGATACCCCGCTCATGTCCGGCCTGACGGCTGCCGCCTCGTACAGCTCGCAAGAAAACGCAATTCATGGCGCCGTCATCAGCGCGAACGTAATCTACCGTAACGGGCCTATCGAAGCCGCGTTCGGCTGGCAACAGAACGAGAGTTTTCGCATTGCCGGGTTGGATGACAACGCGTACTCCGCCGCCGCCGCCTACGATTTCGGGTTCATTCGCATTGGCGGTGGTTATGAGCGGCTGAAGTACGAAACACTTACCGGCGACCTGAAGCGCAATTTCTGGGCTGGAAGCCTGACCGCGCCGGTAGGTGTAGGCACGGTGTATGCGATGTACGGCCGCGCCAATGACGGCAGCGGCAGTGCGGCCGACGGCACGCGTGTTGGCGGACTGGCCAAGGGATCGGATACCGGTTCCGCGCAGTACGAAATCAGCTACACGTACCCGTTGTCGAAGCGCACGAATGTGTACGCCGGCTACGTCAAGATCGACAACGACAGCAACGCTTCGTACAACTTCTCGGTCAATCCCTACCCGGTGGCCATCGGCGGCAAGCCGGCCGGCTTTGCACTTGGCATGTGGCACGTGTTCTAAACGACTGCGCATTCAAAGCGATTTACGCAACGTTTGAAGTGATCCACGGGCGCCTTCGGGCGCCCGTTTTTTTGCTCCCATTTTGGCGAGGACGCCCCTTAAGCGCGGCCGCGCGCTTTGCTCTTTCCTGCTAGCATGAGGCCACCCGGAACGCTTCACGCTCGCGCCGATTCAATGACTAGAAAGCTCCTTGCCCTCGCTGCCGCGAGCGCGTTCGCGATGCCATTGAACGCGTACGCGCAGTCCACCGAAGTGGCACTTTACGGTCAGATGAACACCAGCCTGGAAGCAATCAAAGGCCGACAGGACGACGGGGTGAACCCAACCGTCTTTCGCGTCAACTCCAATTCATCGCGCATAGGCATCAGAGGCACGGAATCACTGGGGGGTGGTCTCACCGCCATTTTCCAGATCGAATCGTCGGTTGCGATCGACGCCGGAGGCAGCACGCTGGGCGGTCGTGACACTTACCTGGGGCTGGCGGGCCGGCTGGGAACGATCCGCGTCGGCAACTTCCTCGCGCCTTACGACGACATTCATGTGGTTTTCGGCAACGTTCCGACCCTGACAACGTCGATCCTGTCGACGTCCGCTCTCTGGGCGCAAGGGACTTCCGGCAAAGCGACCGGTGGGTTCGATGCCCGCCTTCCGAACTCGGTGCGTTGGGATTCGCCGACGGTGTCGGGATTGAATGCAAGTCTCCAGTATTCCTCGCTGGAAACAGCCAACCACGCGAGCATCTTTTCGGTCGGCGGCTTTTACAACCGTGGCCCGCTTCAGGCCGGCATTGCGTACGAGCAGAATAACAAGGTCCGCGGTGACAACGTGAACGATGACGCGTTCTCGCTCGCGGGTTCCTACAGCTTCGGCATCGCCGAGATGGGCGCCGTCTATGAGCACCTGAAATACGATACACCGTCGGGCAGCCTCAAGCGCGACTTCTGGGGGTTGAGCGTGACGGCATCGGCGGGCACGGGCGTTGTCTATGCCTTCTATGGCCACGCCGCTGACGGGAAAGGCTCCGCTGCGGCCGGTACGCGCATCACCGGTCTGGCCAAAGGGGCTGATACCTCCTCCGACCAGTGGGAGTTGAGCTATACCTATCCGCTATCGAAGCGCACATTGCTGTACGCAGGCTATGTGAAGCTCGACAACAGGGCGAACGCGTCCTATACGTTCAACATCAACCCCTACCCGACCGCCATCGGCGGCAAGCCGGAAGGCTGGGTGCTGGGCGCCGTCCACTTCTTCTAGACCCACAAAATCGCCTTGGACTCACTCATCGTCGGCTTCGATCGGGCGTTGCGCACACTCGCCGGCGTGGCCAATAGCGCGCGGCCGATACCGGGCGCGGATATGCCGGTAGTCGAATTGACCCCCGCCGAACGCCGGCACGCCGGTGCCCTCATGCGGGTCAACCACACCGGCGAAGTGTGCGCGCAGGCGCTCTACGCCGCGCAGGCCGTGGTGGCGCGCGATCCTGCCATCGGCGCCCGTTTCGCGCAGGCGGCCCGGGAAGAGGAAGAGCATCTGGCATGGACCCAAGCGCGATTGACCGAGCTTGAGTGCCACCCATCGAGGCTCAATGTGGTGTGGTACGCGGGCTCGTTCGCCATCGGCATCATTGCCGGCGCGGCAGGCGACCGCGCCAACCTGGGTTTCGTGGTCGAAACCGAACGCCAGGTCGAAGAGCATCTCACCGGCCACATGGAAGACCTTCCCGCCGGAGACAACAGGAGCCGCGCAATCGTGGACCGGATGCGAGAGGACGAAGCACGGCACGGCGCCATGGCGCTTGCCGCGGGTGCCGACGATCTGCCGCTGCCGGTGAAAGGCGTCATGCGCCTGGCCGCCGGCATCATGAAGGCGATCGCGTACCGCGTTTAGGAAAAGTAGGGTCAGACACGACTTTCGCGCACCATGGGTGGATCATTGACGCGTTCACGGGAAAGTCGTGTCTGACCCTACTTTTCTCCAACCGATCGAATTCGTCGTATCCAATCCGTAAGCGCGCGTATTCGCGCTGCGCGAACTGCCTTGCCGATGGCATCGGCGCCTGGCCCTTCTTCCTGCTTGCCTCGTGCCGTCACGCCCCGCGCCACCTGTCCGGCATCCACACCCCTCGCCACCCCGAACGCAGCGAGGATGTATGCCGCCGCGGGGTAATCACTGCGCCCGGGCCGCGAGCACGCGTCCGCTTCGCAGGCCTGCAACAAACCCAGAAGCCGCTCGGGTCTGCGCAACGCATCCGCTTCGGTAACGAGATCGAGCAAGGTGGCAGGACGCAACTCCAGCGCACGGTGCACGACGCCGTGCCAACGTGCCGCAAGCCGGGCCGCGTCGCGGCAGTCGACGGGCACGTGCAACCGCTCCGAGACCCGCGCGGCCAGCCGAATGCTGCGCGCCTCATGGGCGTGGTGCTTCGGCCAATGCTCGACCGGGCTATCTGCCTTGCCCAGGTCGTGCACCAGCACGGCGTAACGCACCGGTAAGGCATAGCCGTGACTCGCGCTGTAGTCGAGCGCCATCGCCACATGGACGCCGGTGTCGAACTCCGGATGGTGCGCGGGTGGCTGCGGCACGCCATACAGCGCATCGATCTCGGGCAGGATCGCGGCGAGCGCTCCACACCCCCGAAGCACGGCGAGCATCCGCGACGGGTGCGGTTCCATGAGCCCCCGCGCGAGCTCCTGCCAAACCCGTTCCGGGGAGAGCTCCGCCAATTCGCCCGAAGCGACGAGTGTGCGCATCAATGCTTCGGTCTCGGGTGCAACCACGAAGTCAAATCGCGCCGCGAACCGGGCTACCCGCAGCACCCGTAGCGGATCTTCCGCAAACGCCGGTGACACGTGCCGCAGCACGCCCGCGCGGAGGTCGCGCTCGCCACCAAAGGGATCGATGAGCGCGCCATCCTCGCCCCGCGCCATCGCATTGATGGTGAGATCGCGCCGGCGAAGGTCCTCTTCCAGCGTCACGTCCGGAGAGGCAAAGAATTCGAACCCACGGTAACCGCGCCCATGCTTGCGCTCGGTTCGCGCCAGCGCGTGTTCCTCGTTCGTCTCGGGATGGAGGAAGACCGGGAAATCCTTGCCCACGGGACGATAGCCGGAGGCGAGGAGCATTTCCGGAGTGGCGCCGACGACGACCCAATCGGTGTCGACCACGGCCCGGCCCATGAGTTCATCGCGAACGGAGCCGCCCACGCGGTAGACATTCACTCGCGGCACCCGCGCCGCCCGGTTGCGCATGGAGGTAAGGTGCGTGTGGATGCGGTGACGGCGCAGCGGCGTGGCAGGAATTTCACCGCAGCCAACACACGGCCAAGCGCTACCGGCCGCTCTGGCCGCGGTAGTCGTCGTAGCGGCTGCGCACGGCGTCGGGCGAAAGATAGCCGGGCGCGACCGCTTCCAGCGTGGTCGGCATAAATCCGAATTCCGGCGGGAACGGGCCTTCGCACACGCTGTCCTTGCGCATCGAAGCAAGGTTGTCGCGCGTCATCATCCTGCCCGGCAGATGCTCCAGCATGAACGCCTGCAGTTGCGACAGGCGGGGGCCCAGTGCGATGATCGGACGCACATGGCCCGTCAGCGCGCCGGTGTAGCGGACGAGCTCGCGCAACGTGTATGCCTTCGGTCCGCACAACACGTAACGCCGGCCGACGGTCGCATCGATATGGAGCGATTCGACGAAGCACTGCGCCACGTCGCCGACATGAATGGGCTGGAAGCGCGCATTCGCACTCGCCAGCGCCATCACCGGGAGCACGCGCAATAGCCGCGCAAAAAGGTTCAGGAATGCATCTTCGCGGCCGAAGATGACCGACGGCGCAAAAATCGTCCAGTCAAGTCCCGACGCAATCACTTCGGCCTCCGCCTCGCCCTTGGTGCGCAGATAACGGCTCGCGCCGTGCGGATCCGCATGCAGCGCGCTCATATGCAGCAGACGCCGCACCCCGCCGGCCTTGCAGGCGGCGATTGTCTGGCGCGCGAGATCGATGTGCACGCGCTCGAAGGTCTCGCGTCCGGTTTCATTCAGTATCCCCGCGAGATTGATGACGGCGACGGCATCCGTCGCGAGACGCCCGAGCACCGCCGGATCGGCGACATCGGTTTCGATGACTTCGACTGTGGGCAGCAGGATCAGATGGCGGGCGCTTTCGCGCCGGCGCGTGGGCACCAGCACCCGGTAACCCTGGGCCACCAACCGATTGACGACGTGCCGGCCGACGAAGCCGGTGCCGCCTACCACCAGAACCGTGTTGGTTCCCATACCGGCTTTGGCTTAGCGGGTGTCGACGACCGCCAGCGCGGGCTCCGCTACTACGCCCCGGGGCGGCACGGTGCCGAGCCTCGTCGTAAGGGATACATACGGTGCATCGAGCTCACGCGCGTAGAACATGGCATTCGCGAGCACTTTCTTTACGTAATCGCGCGTTTCATTGAACGGAATGGTTTCCACCCACACGGCACCTTCGAGCGGCCCGGCACCGCGCCAAGCCTGCGCGCGACGGGGACCGGCATTATACGCGGCGGCGGCGAGCGCCGGCAGGCGCTCCAGCCGGTCGAGCCAATACTTGAAATAGAACGCACCGAAGCGCGTGTTGAGTGTGACGTCGCTGATTTCACGCGCGTTGAATCCGGGCTGGCCCACCTGCTTTGCCACCCACTTCGCCGTCGCCGGCATCAATTGCATGAGCCCCATCGCGCCGGCGGACGAGACGATGCCCGGATTGAAGCGCGATTCCTGGCGGGCGAGGCCGAAAAGAAGCGCTTCCTCGACGGCCTGCTCGCGCGCTGCCGCGGCAAACTGCTCCCGATAAGGCATGAGATACCTCAAGCTGAAGTCGTGCCGGGTACTCGTCCGTTCCGCGGTGTTGATGGCGCGGTCGTAGAGCCCCATCCGGCGGGCGTATTCCGCCGCCACCAGCAACGCGTCGTCATCCATGTTGCGCACCGCGTAATACCACTCGCGTTGCGACTCGGTGCGCATGTCGAGCTCGGCGAGCTTCACCGCTCGGCGGACTTCCGCCCGCGCGCCAAAGCTCGAGAGTGCCGCTGGGGGTACGGCCTTGGCGCCTGCCGAGCGCGGCTCGCGCATCTTGTCTTGCCCCTTGCCGAGCGCTTCCGCTGCCAAGAGCGCATAGAAATGATGATCCGCCGACAACGCGGTGAAAAGCGCGACCGCTTCAGTGTTGCGCCCTCCGGCGGCAAGGGAGCGCGCTTTCCAGTAGCGCCATGGGGGCTCACTCGCCACCGCCACGGGCATCGCATCGATGGCCGAGCGCACGTCAGCCCACGCTCCGACTCGCAGCGCTGCCCGCACGCGCCAGGCGTGTTGGGCCTCGTTCAACGGCGTCGCCTCCGCCTCCCGGAACCAGTCATTGGCCGGTGGCAAGAGCTGCCGGGCGGCGTGATAGGCAAGTCGCGCGTTGCCATACAGCCGGTCGGCCTCGCTCAATTGGCCGCGCTCTTTCTCCCACGCCAGACGCGCGGCCATCGCATCGGTGCGCGCCGCGCGCTCGAGAGCATAGAGTGCCAAGTCGCGTCCGCCCTGCTCCCTCCACCGGAAATCGCCCTTGGCCAGCGCGCGCGCCGGATCGGAATCGACTTGAGCGAAGTCACGCGCGGTGATGCGATCCTGCGCCGGCAACTCGCCCGCGATGGCCGTGGCGAGACGGAAGTTGCCCGCTTCGACCGCGAGGCGAAAGCGCGCGCGCCGGTCCGAAGCCGTGAGCTCCCCCGCATTCAGGAGCGCCGCGAATAGCGGGTCACACGCGTCAGGCGTTGATTGTCCGGTAAACCAGAATGCACGCGCGAGAGCCAACGCCGCCGCAGGTTCACTTTGCCGACGGTGCTGCAGCCCGTAGCAGGCGAGCTCGACATCCTCGCCGGCGACGGGTCGATACTCGGCGCCGAACGCACTCCATTCACCCCGTTTGCCGAGCGATTTGAGCCATTCCAGGCGCAGCCGATCGGCAAGCACCGAGTCTGGATAGCGCTGCAAGAACCCGCGCACATCGTTATCGGCCGCGGTATCGATACCGAGCTTCAGCCGCCAGAAGTCGACGTACGCTTCCAGCGGATGCCCGGCAAGGCGAGGCGCCAGCTGATCGAGGCGAGATCGCTCCCCGCGCTCGAACGCCGTGCGCGCGGCGATGAAGTCGGCGTCGTTATCGGCCGCTCTTGCCGGCTGCGCACCGGAACACAGGATCGCAATGGCGAGGACTGCAAAAAGACGTACGGTGGTGAGCACCTGTCGAAGACCTTCGAGGCAAAGGAGACAAGCGAATTGTCAGTGACCGCCGCGTGTCATGCAACGGTTAACGTGCATACGGCGGTAAACGCCGACGATCGGCTTCACTTTACGCAACGTTGCACACCTCTTGAATGATAAAATCGCGCGCACCGTCATGGCCACGCCATCCGGAATCTTGGACAAGTAACGCGCGGCGGGGCCTGAAGGTTCGATAACAACGCGAGCAGGAATGATCCGGGAGGGAGGGACCGATGGCACAACGCAAGCCGGCGCCGCTGGTGGGCGTGGTAATGGGCAGCGACAGCGATTGGGACATCATGCGCCACGCGGCGGCCCAACTCGATGCGTTCGGTGTGGCCTATGAAGCGCGAGTGATGTCGGCGCATCGCATGCCCGACGACATGTTTGAATACGCGGAGGATGCGTTGCCCCGCGGATTGCGCTGCGTGATCGCCGGCGCGGGCGGTGCCGCGCATCTTCCGGGGATGATCGCCTCGAAGACGACGGTGCCCGTCCTCGGCGTGCCGATGCCATCGAAGTACCTGCGCGGGGAGGATTCGCTCCTCTCCATGGTGCAGATGCCCAAGGGAATCCCGGTTGCTACATTTGCCATCGGCGAGCCGGGCGCCGCCAACGCGGGGCTCTTCGCGATCGCGATGCTGGCGCTCACCGATCCGGCGCTCGCCAAGAAGATCGCCGCATTCCGGGTCAAGCAGACAACGGCAGCGCGCATGATGAAGGTGCCGCCGGAAGGCGCGAGGCCGGCATCCTGATGGACCCATGACCGGCACCATCGCCCCCGGCGCCTGGCTGGGGCTTCTCGGCGGCGGTCAGCTCGGTCGGATGTTTTGCACCGCGGCGCAAAGTCTCGGCTACCGCGTGGCCGTGCTCGATCCCGATGCCGAAAGTCCCGCCGGAACCGTAGCCGACCGCCACATTCGAGCGGATTTCCTCGACAGCGCCGCGCTCGCCGAACTGTCCCGGCTGGTATCAGGCGCCACCACCGAGTTCGAGAACGTACCCGCCGCCGCGCTCGAATACCTCGCGCAACGCGCCAGGGTGACTCCGCCCGCGGCGTGCGTCGCCATCGCGCAGGATCGCATCCGCGAAAAAGCGTTTCTCGATGCGCATCGGTTCGCCGTCGCGCCGTACGCGGTGCTGCGCGACGAGGCCGAAGCGCAGGCTGTCGCCGGGCATCTCATTCCAGGGATCGTCAAGAGTGCCCGCTTTGGCTATGACGGGAAGGGTCAGGCTCGCGTGCGGTCGGCGAGCGAAGTCGCCGCCGCGTTCGCCGCGATGGGCGGGCAAGCGTGCGTTCTCGAGGCGCTCATCGATCTCGCCTGCGAGGTTTCGGTCATCGTCGCGCGCACCGAGCATGGTGACACGGTGAGCTGGCCCGTCGCCGAAAACCGCCACCGCGACGGCATCCTCGACGTCTCCATCGTACCGGCACGCGTAACGCCGGCCCTGGCCGGTGCCGCACGTCAGATCGCCATCGGCATTGCCAGCGCGCTCGATTATCGCGGTGTGCTGTGTGTGGAGCTCTTTGTTTCACGCGATGGCAGGCTGCTGGCGAACGAGATGGCGCCGCGCCCGCACAACAGCGGGCATTTCACGATCGACGCCTGTGTGACATCGCAATTCGAGCAACAGGTGCGCGTACTGGCCGGGTTGCCCCTGGGCGACACCCGCCAGCATGAGCCCGCGGTGATGGTGAACCTACTGGGCGACGTGTGGTATGCCGATCCGCACTCCGCCACGGTGCGTGAGCCCGATTGGCGCGCCGTGCTGCGACATCCGCAGGCCAAGCTGCACCTCTATGGCAAGCGCCAAGCGCGCCGCGGCCGCAAGATGGGACATGTCACGTGCCTCGCCCCCACGCTCGACGAGGCGCTCGACACCGCGCGCGCCATCAAGCGCGACCTCGGGATCCCTGGCTCCGGCGCGCTGTGACCAAGCCGGCACGGCGAGGTCATCGGTGACAGCGGAAGGGGAGCGCTCCGGGCTGCCCGCCGGCGCGCGCGTGCTCGAACGGCGGGGTCAGGATTTCCGGGCCGGCTTGATCTCGCGTCGTTGCACGCCGATCGGGAGTGCGGCCACCCGGGCGTATTCCGGATCGTCGAACCGGTTGCCCGCGGCTGCGTAATCGCGCGCCATGCCCGTCGCATCGGCGCCCCAGAAGAGCTCGTCGCCGATCGAGAGTGTCGGCACGCCGAAAATACCGCGTTGAATCGCCTCATCGGTGTTGCGGCGAAGCGCGTCCTTCACTTCCGCCGAGGCGATCAGCGCATCCGCGTGGGGAACCCCGAGCTCCCCGATGAGCTCTGCCCATTCGATCGGCAAATCGGGCAAACGCCCATCGCGCCATACAAAGCGAAAGATGCGGTGGACGGCGTCGGGAGCGCAGTCGCAGGCTAGGGCGAGGCGCAACAGCGGCAGGGGGTTGAAAGGATGCTCCGGCGGAAATTTGAAGGCAATGCCAAGCTGCCGGGCCTGCCAGACACAATGACGATACGTGAACGCGCGCTTGGCCGGAATTTCGGCCGGACCCTTTTGGCCGTGCGCAGCCAGAAGTCCCGCGAAGAGCACCGGGCGATAGCGCACGCGCAGCACCGGAGCGAGGGTGTGCAGCTGCTCGCTTTGCAGATACGCAAACGGCGAGATGAAGTCGAAATACCAGTCAGCGCTCGTCATGGCGGCCTCCGCCCGAAGATCGCCTGCCAGGAAGCTCTGCGAGCACCGCGCGCTTGTCCTCGTCCTCGAGCATGCCCCACACCGCGATCTCGTCGATGGTGCGAAAACATCCGGTGCACCAGCCCGTTTTCTCATCCATCACACAAACGCTGATGCAGGGCGAGGCCACGCCGTGCTTGCCCGCGGGCATCGGCATCATGCAACTCTCATGCTGCAACTCTCATGCCGGCGTCGCGTCGCGCGCAGCGAGGGCACGCGCCACGCGCGAGGCTGGCGCGCGATCCAGGAAATCCGAGATGTACTGGCCGGCAGCGCGCAGCGCCGTCATGTCCACACCGGTTTCGATGCCCAACCCATCAAGCAGGAACATTACGTCTTCGCTCGCCACGTTGCCCGTTGCACCTTTGGCATAGGGACAGCCCCCGAGCCCCGCCACCGAGCAATCGAAGGTGGCCACCCCCATCTGCATGGCGGCATAGACGTTGGTCAGCGCCTGTCCGTAAGTATCGTGGAAGTGCCCGGCGAGTGTCGCGATCGGCACCTGCGCAGCGACACTGGCCACAAGGCCCTGGGTTTGACCCGCGGTGCCGATGCCGATCGTGTCTCCCAACGAGATTTCGTAGGCGCCCAGGCGGTGCAACGCCGCCGCCACATCCGCGACCCGCGAAGCCGGAACAGTGCCTTCATAGGGACAGCCCAGCACGCAGGAAATGTAGCCGCGAACGCGAACGTCGTGGGCCTTGGCCGCGGCAAAGATCGGGGCGGCACGGGCGAGGCTCTCGTCGATGCTGCAATTGATGTTCTTTTGCGAAAAAGTCTCGGAGGCGGCCACGAACACCGCCACCTCGTCGGCGCCGGCCGCGAGGGCGGCCTCGAAGCCCTTCAGATTGGGCGTCAGCACCGGATAGCGCACGCCGGGCTTGCGCAGGATGCGCCGCATCACTTCCGCGGCGTCGCCCATCTGCGGTACCCATTTCGGCAAGACGAACGAAGTGGCCTCGATGGCAGACAAGCCGGCGCGCGTGAGCCGGTCGATGAGCTCGACCTTGACCTCCGTGGGCACGATCGCCTTCTCGTTTTGCAGTCCGTCGCGCGGCCCGACCTCGACCAGACGCACCCGCTGTGGCAGGGAAGCGTTGTCATCCATGCGTGGTCCACATTCTTCGCACCATCAAAGTTGCCCAAGCGGCGTGCATCGCATCAATAGCCGAGCGCCCGGTCCACCGCGCCCGTGACCGCCTGACCGCGCTCGAGCAGGCGAATCTTGGCCGCCACTTGCGCCACCGCGTCGGCCACCTGTGTCGTCGCCGAGATGTGGGGCGTCACTGCGATCCGCGGATGATGCCAGAACGGATGCGCCGGCGGCAGCGGTTCGGTACGAAACACGTCGAGCGTCGCGCCGGCCAGATGGCCCGCATCGAGCAACGCGATCAAGGCGTGATCGACCACGAGATCGCCGCGCGATACGTTCACGACATGCGCGCCGCGTGGCAACAGCGCCAGGCGCGTGGCATCGAGGAGATCGATCGTATGCGGTGTGGCCGGCAACAGGCACACCAGGACCCGTGAACGCGAGAGGAGTTGCGGTAGCGCATCCATGCCGGCAAACGATTCGACGCCGGGAACCTGTTTCGGTTCGCGGCTCCATCCAAGCAATGGATAGCCGAGCCGGCGCAAGGCGTCGGCGCACGCGCGGCCCAGCACGCCAAGACCCAGCAAACCCACGGCGAACTGCGCACTCGGCCCTGGCGGCAGCGGTGCCCAGCGACCTTCACGCTGCGCTGCTGCATACGCGTTGCGTTGTCGATGCGCGGCGAGCACTGCGAGGGTCACGTACTGCGCCATCTGTTGCGCCATCCCCGCGTCCTCGAGCCGGATCACCGGCACGTCGGGCGGAAGGTTGGGCAGCCGCAGCAGCGCTTCGACGCCCGCACCGAGGTTGAAAATCGCCTTGGGACTCGCGACGCGGTTGAAGAATTCGGTCGATGGTCTCCATGCCACAACATAGTCCGGCGCAAACGGCACGTCCGGCCATACGGCGATGTCGGCGTCCGGCAGTGCCTGGGCCAGCGCCGTGCGCCACTCATCGGATTGGGGGCGCGCCGTTCGCAACAGGATGCGCAGGCGGGCCGGCGGCTTCGCTTCAGGCGGGCTCGGCATCGAGGTCGACGAGGTCGGCGCCTTCCAGCACGCGATCACCCACGCCGAAGTGCACGGCGGCGATCACCCCGGGCCCGGGCGCGATGATGGTGTGCTCCATCTTCATCGCCTCGAGCACGATGAGCCCGGCACCTTTGGCGACGCGCGCGCCCGCCGCCACCATCACTGCGACCACGGTGCCCGACATCGGCGCGCGCAAATGGCCCTCGGGCGTTTCCTCTTCCCCGGCATGCGCAAGCCGATCCACGAGCCGCAACCGAGAGTGCCCGCATGCGGCGAAGACATGACGCTCTTCGCCGTGAGGCACGACGGTCGCCTCGAATTCGCCATCGCCAAGTTTTAATGCCATCGTGCCGTCACTGCGTCGCACGACCACCGCGGATTGAATCTCTCCGGTCGGAAGCGTGACCAGCCATGCGTCGGCCGACCGCCGCACCGACACCACGTGCGAGCGCGTGCCATCGTCGAATTCAAAACGCAGTGCGTGACGCTGGCTGTTGAGCCACCAGGCGTCCGTGCGCCGCCATGGCGAATAAGGATCGGCCGCGTCTCCCGGCGCAGCGTGCGGTGGTCGATCGGCGATGGCGAGGGCTTCCGCCACGGCGGCTGCAGTCAGCACCGTTGCCGGCACCGGCACCGGCGGCGGGAATAACGCATCCTCATGGCGCGCGATGAGGCCGGTATCGACCTCGCCACTCGCGAACGCGCCTTGGGCCAGGATGCGGCCGAGGAAGGCGATGTTGGTCGTGACCCCCACCACCTGGAAGCTCGCGAGGGCCACGGCCAGCTTGCGCACCGCAGTGGGGCGATCGCTCGCATGCGCCACGAGCTTGGCGATCATGGGATCATAGTAGGAAGAGATCTCGTCTCCGGCCCGCACCCCGGTGTCGATGCGCACACCCGGCGCTGCCGGCGGTAGCCTCATGTGCGTGATGCGCCCGATCGACGGCAGGAATCCCCGCTCCGGATCTTCAGCGTAAATTCGCGCCTCGATAGCGTGTCCGCTGATCGAGAGCGCGTCCTGTCGCAGCGGCAGCGGCTCACCCGCCGCCACCCGCAATTGCCATTCGACAAGATCGGTGCCGGTGATCATCTCCGTAACCGGGTGCTCGACCTGCAAGCGGGTGTTGACCTCAAGG
>JANXZT010000508.1 GCA_025355395.1 Betaproteobacteria bacterium | reverse complement strand
ATGGCCGCTAGACGGCCACCACGCCTCGTGCGCGATGGGTGCAACGCCCGTCGCCGAATGATTCGCGTAACGGATCGCAACGTTCGCGCCTTAACGGCGCTCCTTGAGCCCTGGGTTAATGGCTCTCGCGATTGAAGCGCTCCCCCGGGGGAGCGCAGTCGCGACGCCGAGTAAAGCGCCGTGCGGCGCTGGCGAGCAGCAGAACAACCGCACACAACGGGAGTGGTGTCCCGTGCTCAGTCTTCCCCCTGCGGTCGCTACGGCACCTCAGGCGAGCAGAAACACTTACCCGACACGTACACACCATCGAATGACGCAGGAACGTTTTGACGGACCAATAAACGGCTCTGACGAGGAAATGCAAGATGCGACCGAAACGAACTACGGACAAACCATCGCTGGCCATTCTGGCAGCGGTCCTCAAACAAATCGCGGGAATGGAGGCCCTCCCGCGAGTTCCCTCTCACCGCAGCGCCGAGGAGGCACCGATGCGCGATTTGAACTACGCCTTGAAGCAGCTCTGCCGGCGCAACCGGGATGGCAGCTACGCCACCCAGGCCGACCGGGAACACATTCTCGATCTCGTCGCCGATCAGCTCGAAGAAATGGGTTTCCGGCACATGGACGCCCACAGCCTGAGGCCCAAGCACGTCGAGAAGTTGGTCGAGCGCTGGTTGGCGGAAGGACTGTCGCCTGGAACAATCAAGAACCGCACGACGACGCTGCGCTGGTGGGCGCAAAAAGTCGGCAAAGAGAACGTCGTCGCCCGCTCGAACGCTGCCTACGGCATCCCGGATCGGGTGTTCGTGACCAACGTCAGCAAGGCGAAGGCGCTTGACGTGGACCGCGTTCAGTAAATCCCCGATCTCTTTATCCACATGTCCCTCGGCCTGCAGGCCCTGTTTGGCCTGCGCCGTGAGGAATCGATCAAGATCATCGCGGCGTGGGCGGATCGCGGGGAGCGCCTCGTGCTCAAGGACTCGTGGACCAAAGGCGGACGGGAGCGGGAGATTCCCATCCGGACCCAGGAGCAACGGCAGCTACTCGATGAGGCCAAAGCGCTGGCGAAGGGCAAGAGTCTCGTCGCGCCGGGCTATGCAACCTATCGCGACTATCTCCAACACTTTCGCTACCAGTGCGACCGGGCCGGTATTCACGCCTTCCATGGCCATCGCCATTTCTACGCGCAAGCGCGCTACGAGGAATTGACCGGTTGGAAATGTCCCGCGCGTGGCGGCCCGACCGCCAAGCAGCTCACGCCGAAACAAAAGGCCCTCGATCGCGAGGCTCGGCTCACGATCAGTGCCGAGATGGGCCACGACCGCGAGGCGATCACGGCGGTGTACTTGGGGCGCTAAACGCGCAGGTCAACATGATCAGGACTGCGCCAACCGATCACGCTACTGTCCCGAGCCCCCATGCGGACGCTTTCGCTGTCCGAGGCTGCCGCCCTCCCGCGCATGCATCCGGAAGAAGTCCGGCGCCGGGCGAAATGCGGCGCGATTCCGGGAGCCAAGCCTGGCCGGTGCTGGATTTTCATCGAAGACGACCTTGCCGAGTACGTGCGTTCGTTTTACGCTACGCCTCGGCAAGCGTTGCAAGTGACTCTGAGAAAGGAGATGCAATGTCACTTCGCAAACGCGGCGGTATCTGGTGGGTCGACGTCGTTGCTCCAAACGGGGAGCGAGTACGGCGAACTACTGGGACTGCCAACAAAGCCCAAGCGCAAGAGTTTCACGACCGGCTGAAGTCGGAGTTGTGGCGGATCGCCAAGCTCGGTGAGAAGCCGCGGCGGACGTGGAACGAGGCGGTGGTGCGGTGGGTGAAGGAAAAGTCGCACAAGGCGACAGCCAAGGGAGATGTCAACATGCTTCGTTGGCTCGACCCCTTCCTCGGCGGCAAAGACCTCGGCACCATCACCCGCGCCACGATCGACAAGCTGACGGACGAGAAGCTCGCGCGGGGCTGCAGTAATGCAACGGTAAATCGGACGCTGGCGCTGGTGCGCGCGATTCTGCGCCAGTGCGTCAATCAGTGGGAGTGGCTGGATCGGGCCCCGCAAGTTCGTATGCTGCGGGAGCCGACCCGACGCATTCGCTTTCTGACGCACGAAGAAGCGCACCGGCTCCTAACCGAGTTGTCCGAGCATCTTGCGGACATGGCGGCATTCTCGCTCGCGACGGGCCTGCGAGCAGCGAATGTGACCGGTCTGCAATGGAAGCAAGTCGATTTGACGCGACAGTTGGCGTGGATACATCCCGACCAGGCCAAAGCGCGCAAGGCCATCACGGTGCCGCTCAATGCGGAAGCGATGGCGCTGCTGCGCAAGCAGGTTGGGAAGCATCAGACGCACGTGTTCAGCTTTCGTGGCCAGCCCGTGGTCCAGCTGAGCACCAAAGCCTGGTATGCGGCGATGGAACGTGCCGGCATCGAAGATTTTCGCTGGCACGATCTGCGGCACTGCTGGGCCTCGTGGCACGTGCAGAACGGCACGCCGCTGTTCGCGTTGCAGGAGTTGGGCGGTTGGGAGAGCCCGGCGATGGTGCGGCGCTATGCGCACCTTGCCGCGGATCACCTCGCGCCTTACGCGGAGCGCCTCTGTGCAGGGCGGGCCGTCGCGGCACCAAGCGACGGCACAAATACGGCACAGGGGTGAAAAATTCAAGGACTCGCATCGCTGCAAGCCCTTGAAATGTTGGTAGGCCGTGTAGGGATCGAACCTACGACCAACGGATTAAGAGTCCGCTGCTCTACCAGCTGAGCTAACGGCCCGGCAAAAGCAGTGTCCGCACGAACGCGCGGGGGTCGCCAGTTTAGCCGGATTTATGGAATTGGCCAACCGGTGGCGCTGCTCGCCACAACCGCGCCTGCGTGCCGATTTCTTATAATTTCCGATGCGGCATCGTCCTACGTTCCGCCCGCCCGCCGCCCTATAGCGCCATTTCTCGCGCCGCCTAAGATTGCCCATTGGCGATGGAACTCCGCGTTGCGCGGGTCGCGCCCTTGAAACAACAATCGAGGAGAAAGACCATGAGCGAACTGACGCACAACACCACAATCGGCAACGGTGCAGAGCGCGCGCGCAGGACGGCAGACCGGATGGCCGACAAGGCCAGCGACACCCTTGCCTCCGCCAAGTCCGCCATTCATGACACGATCGATTCCGTCGCGGATCGCACCACGGCGGCCAGTGATTGGGCGTCGGACACGGTCGATTCGATGAAACAGGCACCATCGATGCTCGCCGATACCGGCGCCGGGTACATCCGCGCGACGCCGTATCTCGCGGTTGGCATCGCGATCGCCGTGGGATATCTCTTGGGGCGCGCCGGTCGTTGATCCAAGGGCATCGCTCTGGCAAGACCTCGTGTTTGGCGCGGTTCGGATTATCGCCCGATCAGCGCCGCCGCGAGCACTCGATGTCCGGGTCCCTAGGCGGCTTCGATTACCCGATGACAAGACGCATGGATCTCGATTCGGCCAGCGGGTAGGTATTACCCGACCGCTTAAGCGACGGTCGCGACGCATCCCAATCTGTAACAAACAGTTTCGGGTGACCACCTTCGGCGACGGCGAGGCGTTATAGCCTGGTGTCGAGAGAACAAGCTGCGTTCACGACCTGCCGGTTTTCTGGTTTGCGCCCGCAGGACGCGGCGCCACATCGACGATACGGACCCCTTATAAGGAGACTGCGATGATGAAAAAACTTCTGCTCGCTGCGATGGTCGCGACTGCATTAGGAACCGTGCCGATATCGTCCGCCGTCGCCGCCGACATCGTGGTGCGAGTCGCACCCCCTCCGCTTCGGGCCGAGCGCGTTCCGCCCCCACGCCGCGGGTACGTCTGGGCACCCGGTTACTGGAACTGGCGCGGCCGAAACCATGTATGGGTGAATGGCAACTTTGTCCGAGATCGCCCTGGCTACCGCTACGCCGGGCCCAAATGGGTGGAGCGTGATGGGCGGTGGTTTATGGAACGTGGCCGCTGGGCGCGGGGAGATCGCGACGGCGACGGTGTACCGAATCGGGTGGACCGCGCGCCGAACAATCCGCGGCGGTACTGATCGTCGGCCGCCGGGGCCGGGGTTAACGCTTGGCCCTTCGCGCGCGCGGATGACAAAAGCCAACGCAGGACGAATCCGGTGCCGCCGCTCAAGGCGTTGCGAGGCACCGTTCGCGAGGCAGTCCAGGAAATCTGACGCAGGGATTAACCCGACTGGGGTGCCTCAAGGCGGCGGAGGAGAATGTCGATCATGTCTTCGCCGTCCGGGGACTTGAGTCGATGTTGGCGCAGCGCGCGCACGAGTCCGGGCTTTGCCATCGCCGCATAGTCCGAGCGGACCAGGATTCCAGCGATCGACCGCTGTACGTTCACCGACTTGGCGAGCGGGAACAAACGCGTCAGCTCTTCGAGACTTTGGCGATCGGAGACCTGCCCGCGGGCGAGTGTATCGAGCGCCCGAACCTGCGCCTCTGAATTGCTCATGTGCGCAATGCCGGTCGCGACCGTCCGCAGTTCCTGCACGTCTGTGATCGGACGGTGCTGCAGATAAACCTCCGCGATCGCGATGTCTTCGATGCGCGGACTCGTCAGCGCGCGCAGCACTCGCGCCCGCCCGTCGACGCTTCCAAGGCACGCGAGGATCGCCGCGTGCGTCACTTTAGCGGCCTGCGTCGGTGACAATTGCAGCCGGTCCAGTTCCTGGCCCAATTCGCGTTCCTTGTTGAGCGCGCAAGCAAGATCCACTTCCGTCACGCCGACGGAATCTCCAGCAAGCTGCTCACTGATCATCGACATCACCTCCGCGCGGTGCTGCGCCGGTGAAAGCCAATTCAGAAAGCGCGCCAGATCCAGCATCCTCACGCGCACGGCGGGCTCGTCGGCGTCGTGCGCGAACGCCAGGAAACGCCCTCGCGCGTCCTGATCGCGAGCGATCTCGCCGAGCTCCTGCGACACCGCGGGAGTAATGCGGTCAGGCACGGTGAGCGAACCGGTGTATTTCGCGAGCAGATCGAGAAACATGCGGACTTCCGCCATCTCGCGACCCAAAACCTCATGGACAAAATGAAGCTTTTGGGCCGGCGAGAGCCGATCGTCAGAGAACCGACACACGTCTTGGCGATAGCTCGCCTTCGGATCCGAATCGGTAAGACCCGCGGTGCTCGTCATCGACACGGGAGCGAACAGACTGAGCAGCTTGCGACTCGCACGGCCGCTGCCGGTCTCCTCTTTCGGGCCGGACTGAAAGTAGCGCTCGAGCACGGACGCCGCGGTGGGCCCGAGCGGTGCTTTGCCCGAAAAACCGTAGATCACCGGCACATCCTTGAAAATCTGGCGCATCCGGTCGAGGTTGCTGTCGCCGTGCCGCTCGGCGAGCAGCCGTGAAAGCCGATCAGCGTCGGCCTGCGAGTGACCGGAACGAATCAGGCTGCGCGCGATCTCGCCTGACGCACTCCTCAGCGCTTCCGCATTCAGCGTGTTGCAGCCGAAGAGATAGACTTCCTTGAGTTGAGAGAACAGTCCCGGACACGAGTCGCTGCACGAGATCCGCTCCATCTCGTCGACCGGCAGGAATTCGCGCGCGTCGAGCCGATCCGAATAGAACTGCGTGCCATCATCGAAATGTCCGGAAATGATGAGCATGTCGCATCGCACCCCCTTGCGACACGCGGATTCAAGCCAGTCGGGGCGGCCGCGCTCCACCAATTCGACGAATTCGAACTCGTCGCGGGGAAGGCTCCGCTGGAACATTTCGCTTTCGTCAGGCGAATTGACCGTAATGCTGCACACCGTCTTTTTGTCGGCGCGGGCGTCGTGAGTCCACGTTCCGGCGAGCAATGCAGCCAGCAGCAGGAGCTTGGGAAAAGTCGTCAAGGCGGTGGGGACTGAGCGCATTGGGCACGCCAGTATTGCACAACCACCTGGTGTTGCGTCCGCAATCCAGCCGGTGTGAAGCCACCCTTTTGTCGCAGCGTTGCTGGCGCGCCACTCGCGCGACGACCGGGTTCGGAGCGCCGGACCCGGCTCGGACGTGAATCACTTATTCAGAGACGAGGCGGCGTGTCGGACCGGGCGAGGGTGCGTGGCGCTTCGAGGTAGCGGATCAGAACGTCGAGCACGTCCTCTCCGCTCGAGGATTTGATGCGATGCTGGCGCAGTGTTTGCACCAACTCGGGAGTGGCGATGGCCCCGAAGTCGGACCGGACCAGGATGCCCGCAATGGCCCTCTGCACCCCCGCCGAATCGGTACGGGTGAACAATTGGGTCAGCGCCTCCAGAATCTCCGGATCGACGAGGTGATGGCGCGCGAGCGCGTCCAGGGCGAGAATCTGCGTTGCACCGGCGTTCATGCCCGCGATTCCCGCGGCGATCGTGCGAAGATCGGCGATGTTCGAGAGCGGTCGCTGATGAAGATATGCAACGGCAATCTGCACATCTTCTTCAGTTCCGCTTGTCAGCGCTTGCATCACTCGGGCGTGCGCCGGTGTGCTTCCAAGACACGCCAGGATCGCTGCGTGACTTGCGCTTTCCGCCCGCGCCGGCGGCACTTTGAGCTGCGGCAAGTCCTGGTCCAGTTCATGGCGGGTGTTGAGCGAGCATACGAGGTCCACGTCAGCGGCGCTGATCACGTTGCGGGTTAGCTGATCGTTGATCATCTGCACGAGCTCTGCATGCTTCTCCGCCGGCGACAGCCAGCCCAGCCGGTGCGCAACCTCGATCATGCGAGCTCTAACTCCGGGCTCATCGGCATCACGCGTGAATTCAAGATAGCGGGAACGCGCGGCGTGATCCGCCGCGATCTCGCCGAGAGCCTGCAACACCTGAGGTGACTCCCGGCCGTTTTCGCGGAGTGAAGCGGAATACTTTTCGATCCGATCGAGAAACATGCGGACCTCCGCCATTTCCCGGCCGAGGAGAGCATGGACGAAACGCAGCTTCTGCGCATCGGACAATCGATCATCGGAAAATTGGCACACATCGCGCCGGTAAGCCGTCTGTGAATCAGACTCCCGCAATCCCCTGGCAACCACCATGTTATGGCCGGCAAAGTGATCGAGCAGCTTCGCGTTCGTCCGTCCGCTGGCCACATCGCCTGTGCTCGCGGACCTGAAGTAGCGGCTCAGGAACGAGGCGGACGCCGGCCCCAGGGGCGCGACGGACGAAAAGCCATAGATCGCCGGCACGTTGGGAAAGAGGAGGCGCATGCGCTCCCGGGTGCTGTCGCCGTAACGCTCGCTCAGGGCGCGCGTCAGCCGCTCGGCGTCGGCCCGCGAGTGCCCCGAGCGCACCAGGCTGCGCGGAATCTCTGATGACGCGCTTCTTATCGGGTCGGGGTTGAGCGTATTGCAGCCGAAAAGATAAACTTCCTTGAGGTGCGCGAACACTCCGGGACAGGAATCACTGCAAGAGGCGCGCTCCAATTGATCGGGGCTCAAGAACTCATCCGTGTCCACGCGATCCGAAAAAAAACCGGTTTCACCGTCGTGATGTCCTGAGATCAGCAATACATCGCAGCGAACGCCCTTGCGGCATGCCGATGCCAGCCAATCCGGTTGGCCTTTCTCGACCAGTTCGACAAACTCGAATTTGTCCGGCGGCAGGCTGCGCCGGAAAGCTTCCTTCTCGTCAGCCGAATTTACAGTCACCGTGCAAACGGTTTGCTTGTCCGCACGGGCATCCTGGGTCCAGGAGGTCGCCAGGAACAACGTGAGCATCAGCACCAGCGACGTACGTGTCGCTTGCAACGTGGGTTTCATGGGAGTAATGCTTCAAACGCCTGAAGTCGGACGTGTATTTCATCCGCCTCGCCTCCCGCTGTCCGTCGGACTGATTTCTCAAATCACGTCGGGGTGCTTCCGTTTTTACGTAGGACAAGCGCCGACGACGACCGTCATGGGATGCCGCGAGGCCTCCGCGCAGGGGGATCCCGTGCAGTTCTGAGCCTGGCGAGCCGCTCCGGACACCCTGGAGCCCGGCGCACTCGACCGCTACCCGCAGCAGTGGGCCAAGGCCAGGGGTGATCGCGCGCGATCGGGGCCTTACGCCTACTGCGGCGATTGACCCTGGCTGCGCATGACGTTATCGTGCATCACGATCGATCGTCACTGGCAAGCTGGATTGCGGTGCACGATCGCTACCAGCATTCGCCCGCGCGAAAATTCCCCGCCTTCGTTTGCAAGGAGACCCGGACGTAATGTTTACGTTGAATCCGTTGCCGCCCCAGATGGCGCCCGCTCTGGTACAAAAGTTAGTCCGCGCGGAGCCCGCGACCATCGGTCATTTCCGCCATTGGGGGTTCATGGATCCGGGAATGAAGGCAATGCAGCAGGATGTGCGCATCGCCGGGCCCGCGGTGACCGTCCATCAACCGGGCGTCGACGGTACGATCATCGGCTATGCGCTGGGCCAGCTTCGCCCCGGCGACGTACTCGTCGTCGATCGTTGCGGCGACACCCGGCACGCGGGTTTTGGCGGAGTCGTCGCCTATGCGGCCAAAGTCGCCAAGGTGGCCGGCGTCATCATCGATGGGGTCGTAGCCGACATCGGCGAAATTCGTCTTTATGGCGTTCCAGTATGGTGCCGCGGGCTCTCCGCCATCACGACCAAGCGCATCGGGATGGGCGGATCGTTTTGCGCACCGATCTCCTGCGGCGGCGTGGCCGTGCATCCGGGTGATGTGATCATCGCGGACGAATGCGGCGTCGTCGTCATGGACCCGGCGGATGCCGAGGCGGCCGCCGACCGCGCCATCGCGATGCAGGATGCGGAAGCCAAGACCCGGGCACGGCTCGACGCCGGCGAGAAGCTGCCCGACATCTCGGGCGCCACTACGGTGCTCAATGAGGCGCTGGCCCGGCAGCGGGGCTAAAGTCAACTTGCGGCTTCGCCGGCACCCGGATGTCTCGGGGCCTGCTCCGCCCGGTTATTGCATGAGGTTCAGCACGGCGCGGGACATGAGCTTCGTGGCCAGCGGGATCATCCGCTCGTTCAGCTGATAGTCGGGTCGATGGATCGCGGTATCGTGGCCGTCGATTTTCGATCCGATCCGCAAATGCGCCGACGGGACGCGTTCGGCGAACCAGGCGTAGTCCTCGCTGCCCATGCTCGGGAACGGCATTTCGATGACGTTGGCCGGTCCCAGCATGTCCCGCGCGACGTTCAGCACGCGCGCCATCGTCGGCTTGTCGTTGCGCAGTACCGGAGTGAGCTTCGTCCACTTGAGGTCGTAGCCGATCCGCATGCCGGTCTTCAGTCCTTCGAGAATCCTGCGTACCGCGGCCTCGATCCGTTCAGCGATGTCGGATTCCAGCGTGCGCACCGAGGCGTTCAGCTCCACCGACGACGCGATGATGTTGCGAACGGTGCCGCCGTGGATGCGGCCGATGGTCACGACCGCCGAACTGATCGGAGCAATCTCGCGGCTGACGATGGTTTGTATCTGATCGATGAATTGCGCCGCGGCAACGATGGCGTCCACGGCAAGATGCGGATGCGCGCCATGCCCGGCCACGCCCTGCAACGTCACATCGAACGAGTCGGAGGACGCCATGACCGCCTCCGGATGCCAGCCCACGGAGCCGGTGGCAAGCTGCGGCCAATTGTGAAACCCGAGAATGGCGTCCGGCTTGGCGCTATCGAAGACACCGGCGTCCAGCATCGCACGCGCACCGGTTAACGTTTCCTCCGCCGGCTGGAAAATGAACATCACGCGGCCGGGCAGCTCGGCACGCACGTCGGACAGCACCGCGGCAACGCCAAGTGCGATCGCGGTGTGCGCATCGTGCCCGCAGGAGTGCATCTTGCCGGGCACCTTGGATGCGTAGGGCAGCCCGGCCGGCTCGCTCATCGGCAGCGCGTCCATGTCAGCGCGAATCGCGACGGTGGGTCCCGGCTTCGCGCCCTCGAGCATGGCAACGACTCCAGTTCCGCCGACGCCCGTCCGGCAGGCGATGCCCAACCGGGTCAGGAATTCCTGTATGCGTTTCGCGGTTTCGTGCTCCTCGAATGCGAGCTCCGGGTGCTCGTGGATCCCGCGCCGCAGCGCGATCACCTCGTCCATCCAACGGTCCGCAGACGGCTCGACCGCTTGCAGCAGGTTCGTCGCTGATGCCATGCCCACTCCTTCCGACTCGCGGTTTGTTAGAACGTAGAATATCGCGTTCGCGCCAGGAATTCGCGGTCTGCGCTGACCGACGCGCGTGCATGCCATTCGCACAGCGGTCGGCGCGTCCACCATTGCAACCACCAGAGGGGATGACGTGTATCGGGTAAACAGTCTCAAGCAGCGCCTGCGCAACGGGGAGCAGGTCCTGGGTTGCTGGTCGATGCTCGGCCATCCGCAGGTGGCCGAGATCTTGAGCCTTGCCGGGTTCGATTTCCTCGTCCTGGACCAGGAACATGGCTTGGGCGATGCGACGAGCCTTGCCGCGCAGCTGCATGCCATGTCCGCGACGCCGACCGTCGGCGTCGTGCGCGTACCGTGGAACGACCACGTCTATCTGAAGCGCGTGCTCGACGTGGGCGCCGAGGCAGTGCTCATCCCCAGCATCGACACCGCCGAAGACGCGCGCGCAGCCGTCGCCGCCTGCCTCTACCCCCCGCGTGGCCGACGCGGCACCGCCTCGAGCTCGGTACGTGCCTCGAGCTACGGCATGGCCGCGGACTACGTCGGCAGCTGTGCCAAGAACCTGCTGATCGCATGCCAGATCGAATCGGCCAAGGCAGTGGAAAACATCGACGCGATCCTGGCTGTCGAGGGAATCGACATGCTTTTCATCGGTCCCTTCGACCTTTCGGCCACCGTCGGGCAGATGGGCAATCTCAAGCACCCCGAGGTGGCGCGGTTGATTGGGCATGCCGAGGCGCGAATCCGCGCCGCCGGCCGCCCGATGGGCACTGTGCCGCACCCGGGCTGCACCTGGAAGGACATGTTCGCGCGCGGCTATCAGTTCGTAAACGCCGGCAGCGACATCTCCCGCCTGCGCGACGGCTCCCTTGCCGACGTCAAGGAATTCCGCGCGCTCTACCGCGAGGGCTGACGCGCGACCCCGGAGACAGCGAAATCGCGCTATGATTTTCGCCGGCCGATCCACGGTCGAGCAACGAGAGTGACGCCATGGCATTGCGATTGCGCCCACTGCATGCGACGTTCGGTGCCGAAGTCGTCGGCGTCGATTTTGCGCGCGAAGTCGACCCCGCCACACTGGCGGAAATCGAGGCTGCCTGGTACCACTACAGCATCCTCCTGTTCCGCGGCGTGGCATGGACGCCCGCCCAGCACGTCGCCTTCACACGCCGGCTGGGGCCGCTCCACATCATGGAGCCGCTGGAGTTCAACCTCCCCGGCTATCCGGAAGTGCTGGTCGTATCGAACGTGGAAAAGGACAACAAGCCGATCGGCATGAAGCGCGCGGGCTGGGGCTGGCATTCCGACGGCGAAGACAAGGTGCTGCCGAACGCCGGCTCGTTCATCCATGCGCTCAAGCTGCCGCCGGCCGACGGCGACACGCTGTATGCCGATACCTACGCCGCGTTCGCCGCGCTGCCGGAGGACGTGCGTCGCAAGATCATGGGGCGGCGTGCGTGCTTTTCCCGCGCGCGCTTCCACGAGGTCTACTACCCGCACCTGCCGCCGCTGACGGACGCGCAGAAGAAGGCCCGGCCCGACGTCTGGCATCCCATCGCGCGCCGGCATCCCAATTCCGGCTGGACCGCGCTCTACATCGGCCGCTGGGCGTACAAGATCGACGGGATGGCGGACGGAGCAGCGCAGGAGTTGATCGACTACCTCAAGGATTTCGCGACCCGGCCGGAGTTCGTCTATCGTCACCAGTGGCGCGCCGGCGACGCGCTGCTGTGGGACAACCGCTGCGCGCAGCACTGTGCAACGCCGTTCGACGACGCGAAATACCAGCGCCTGATGCAGCGCACGACCATCGAGGGTGAAACGCCGCTCATGGCCGAGCGGGAAGTGTTGCGCCCGGACGTGGCGCTCGTTTGAACCGCTGCCAGGACCGCGCGGGCAATTCAGGTTGCTGTCTTTCAAGTGGCTCGATTCACGCCGCGCGCGGAAACACCCAGAAATCGTCGGGTTGCAACTCCAGCCAGAATTGCGTGGCGCCTTCGGGCGTGGTGCCATAGCAACGAAGCCCAAGGCGCCGCGAGCACGGGGCTCCCTTTTTGTTGCGCAATTGGCGCTGCCGCAGGGCGTCACTAACTAACGGTCATCCCCGCGAACGCGGGGATCCATTTTGACCTTGGAAGCAAGCCCATTTTGAAGCTGAAAAAAA
>JANXZT010000514.1 GCA_025355395.1 Betaproteobacteria bacterium | reverse complement strand
CAAGAAGGGCATCGTCATCGACCTTACGCGCCCTGAAGGCACTGACCTTGCGCGAAAGCTCGCTGCGCAATCGGATATCGTGGTGGAAAACTTCCGGCCGCAAGTCATGGGTCGGCTCGGTCTTGCATTCGACGACCTGCGCAAGCTGCGGCGGGGCATTGTGTACTGCTCGATCTCGGCTTTTGGCTCGAGCGGCCCATGGTGCAAGCGCCCCGCAAACGACATCATCATGCAGAGCGTGTCGGGTCTGATGTCGATAACGGGCGAGGTGGGTGGTGGGCCGGTACGCATCGGCGCACCGATTGCCGATTTCTCGAGCGGTCTGTTCGGGCTGTCAGGCATCCTTGCAGCGCTGTTTGCGCGTGACCGTTTTCCCGAAGGGCAACACATCGAGATCGCGATGCTCGACGCCTCGCTCAACATGATGTGCAACTACATCCCTTCAGTCGCCACCCTGGGCAGCAAGGTCGAGCGTCTCGGTCGGGGCCATGCGCAAATCGTGCCGTACCAGGCATTCGTATGCGCGGATGGCGAATATGTGATGGTGGGCGCGTTTACCCGGGAGTTCTGGTGGAATCTGTGTCGCGCACTTGATCGGGCCGCCTGGATCGAAAATCCCAAGTTCGTGACCAATCAGGCGCGGCTTGCGCACCGCGCGGAACTTATCGGAGAGCTGGAGCGGATATTCGCATCGCGGCCGCGCAATGAATGGCTTGAAATACTCGACGCCGAAGATGTGCCAAACAGCCCCGTGCTCGAGCTTCACGACGCCATCAATACGGAGCAGGTGCGTCACAACGGCTCGATCCGACCGCTAATCCAGGGCGGACACGTTGTGAACGTCGCCGCGTGCCCGATACGGGCAAGCGAATGGCAGGAGCAACCGGCTGCCCCAGCCCCGCGGTTGGGCGAAAACACGCACGAGGTGCTGCATTCGTGGCTGGGATTGCAGCGCGAAGACATCGCGTCACTGGCGCAACGCAACGTGATTGCTGTCGCTGAGTCGAAAGCGTGAATGACGAGCGGATGCCCGCACGAACGGGCGACAACATGACGCGGTTTGCTCGCTTCCCCGTTCCGCGCTCCTCTCTCGGTCGCTTCGCCCCACAGTCGGCATGCACACCGCCGACAAAATCCCACTACATTGTGAGAGCTCCATGTCCGACTTGATCGTCTACGCGCAGGAAGGTGGGATCGTCACGTTGTCGCTGAATCGCCCGGAGCTGCGCAACCCGATTTCCGACGCCGACATGGTGGATGCGCTGGTAGCGGCGCTGGAAACGCTCAATGCCGACATGACCGTACGTGTCGCAGTGTTGACCGGAGCGGGATCGGCATTTTCATCGGGCGGAAACCTCAGGCAAATGGGTGCCGCGGCGGCCGACCGGTCGCCCGTAGATACGCGGCGTTACTACGAGACGGGCATTCAGCGCATCCCGCGCGCTTTTGAGACACTCGAAGTGCCGATCATCGCCGCGGTCAATGGTCCGGCGATCGGAGCGGGTTGCGATCTTGCCTGCATGTGCGATATGCGCATCGCGGGCGAAAGTGCGCGATTCGCGGAAAGCTTTGTCAAGGTTGGAATTGTCCCCGGCGACGGCGGCGCGTGGCTGCTGCAACGGGTGGTCGGATATTCCAAGGCGTGCGAGATGACATTCACCGGCGATCCGATAGATGCCCAGGCGGCACTTGCGTGCGGCTTGGTGTCGCAGGTTGTGCCGGACGACCAGTTGCTTCCGGCCGCCATTGCGCTTGCGCGACGCATCGCCGTGAATCCTCCGCACGTGCTCCGCATGACAAAACGGTTGTTGCAGGAGGCGCGGAACTCGCGTCTTGAGTCGGTGCTTGCGCTTTCAGCCGCGATGCAAAGTCTTGCGCACACAACCCAGGATCACGCCGAGGCGGTCGATGCGATGCTGCAGAAGCGTCCGCCAAACTTTGCAGGCCGCTAACGTCTGGGCTACCTCGACTACCCACGGGATCGCGCGGCAGTCCTGACGGCAAGGCAAGAGACGAGCATCGTAAGGGCGATCAACCCCGATAGGCGCGGCGACGGGCTATTCTATGGCACAGTCGACGAAGCTGATATGCGGGCGTTGGTTAGCCGCCAGACTGTTGTTCGTCACTCTTACAGCGGTCCCACTTCTGCGCGAGATTGTTAATTACGAGCGAACAACAGCAGCCATGTCCCCCATTGTTTATCACATGATTGGCGGAGCACCCGATCCGGTCGCTCCCTTCAGCCACGCCGTGGAAGCCGACGGTTGGGTCTTTTTGACGGGGCAGATGCCCTTCACGGCAACGTCGAACACGTCGCCGTACCCCGAAACCATCGAGGAACAGACCCACCAGGTGTTCAAGAACCTCAACACGGTACTCGAAGGTTGCGGTCTCGGCCTGGCCGACGTGGTTGCCGTACGGGTGTTTCTCCTGCACTTCAACGACGACTACGCCAGAATGAACGCCGTCTACGCCACTTATTTTCCCCAGGGTCGCAGGCCGGCACGGACATGCATTGGCGTGAGTGGACTTGCGCGCGGTGCGCGGATTGAGCTCGACATGATCGCGCGCCGCGGGCCTGGCACCTCCAACGGATAGTCCTTGCAGCCGGAACGCTTTACCCGATTGCAAAATATGCCTTTGCGGACCAGCGCAAGGTCACGTGGGACTGGTCGGTGCCGAACGCGGAGTGATCCCAATTCCAAAAGCTAAAAAGAATAGCCCCGCGCCAATGAACTCGAGGCTGATTTCACCAAGAGTAAGCCAGCGCATCAGCGCCGTCGACAGCGCTACTCCGGCGGCAAACAGGGCCAACGGCTCCGCCAACTTTCCAAAGCGGGCGGTGGTCGGTGCCTTCGTGCCCGCAGAAATCGACATTCGCGTCCCGGTTCTTGTGACCAATTTTCAATTGCTCTTGCGGCTTTCGACCGCAAAGCAAGCCCGTCAGTATCCCGCACGGTAGTTCGGCGAGGCGAAACGTCGCGTTCGCTCAAAGCATCCTTCAGCAACCCGCCGGTCCGAGAAGCAAGTTCAGTGCCGGCGGCAATCTCTGCGCTTCAGGCTACCATGGCGCCAAAGCGCCCGGCCTCCAGATCCTTTATCGCTGTGGCAATCTCTTCGCGCGTGTTCATCACGAACGGCCCGTAGCCGACGGCCGGTTCCTGGATCGGTTCTCCGCTCAAGAGCAGCAGCGTCGCCTCGGCGCTGGCTTCGATACGCACGGTGTGACCGGCGCGATCGAGTTGCACCAGCGAGGCCTCTCCGACATTCTGGGTGCCATTGACGATGACGGCGCCGCGCAGCACGGCAATCGCCGTATTGTGGCCTTCCGGAACGGGCAGGTTCACGGCCTGTCCCGCGCGGAGCCGAACATCCCAGACATTTAGCTTGGTGAAAGTGGCGGCAGGCCCACGGTGACCCTCGTACTCGCCTGCAATCACGCGCACCCGCCCGGCGTCGTCGGCAAGCGCGACCTCGGGAATATCTGCGTTCAGGATCGGCTGATAGCGCGGTGCGGACATCTTGTCCTTCACCGGCAGGTTGACCCATAGCTGGGCCATCTCCAGTGTCCCGCCCTTGCGGGTGAACTCCTGCGAGTGGAACTCTTCATGCAGCAGGCCGGAGGCAGCGGTCATCCATTGCACATCACCCGGGCCGATCTGGCCGCCATTGCCGGCCGAGTCACGATGCTCGACCTCGCCTTGGTAGACGATCGTCACGGTCTCGAATCCGCGATGCGGATGTTCACCCACACCGCGCGGCCGCGTAGCCGGCGCGAAATCGGCCGGGCCGGCGTAGTCAAGTAAAAGGAAAGGGCTCAGGTGCTGGCCCAGGTTGTCGTACGAAAAAAGGCTCCGCACAGGAAAGCCGTCCCCGACCCAGTGTTGCGGCGGGCTTCGATAGGTGCCGAGTATGCGTTTCATGCTGCCTCCAGTGATGATTCGAGCGCAGTAATAGAGTATGGATGGAACAATGGCTTGGGTAGTCCGCAAAACTTATACTCAGCGTTCCAGTACAGGAACGATGAGCCGCCGCCATGCCTGATCTCAATGACCTCTACTTCTACGCCCAGGTGGTCGAGCACGCCGGCTTTGCGCCGGCCGCGCGGGCACTCGGGGTGCCAAAGTCCAAACTCAGCCGCCGGGTTGCGATACTGGAGCAGCGTCTCTCCGTGCGCCTGATTCAGCGTTCAACGCGACGTTTTTCCGTCACCGAAATCGGTCAGGAGTACTACCGCCGCTGTGTCGCGATGCTGGTCGAGGCCGAAGCCGCACAGGAAGTGATCGACCGCGTCCAATCCGAGCCGCGGGGCACGGTGAACTTGAGTTGCCCGGTTGCACTGCTGCATGCGCGGGTGGCGCCGATGCTGATCCGGTTCATGACGCAGTGTCCGCAAGTGAAACTGAATGTGGAGGCGACCAACCGGCGCGTGGATGTCATCCGCGACGGATTCGACATCGCAATGCGCGTTCGCTTTCCCCCGGTCGACGACAGCGATCTGGTGATGCACACGCTCGGCACAAGCGTGCAGCGGATCGTCGCCAGCCCGGACCTGCTCGAGCGCGGCCCGCGACCTCGAGTTCCCGGGGATTTGCCTCTCCTTCCCAGCCTCGATCTCCGCCCGTCGAATCGCGAGCATGCCTGGCATCTCGAAGGCCCGGACGGCTCTCTGGCAACGGTGCTGCACCAGCCACGCTTCGTGACCGATGACATGGCGGCGCTGCGCGAGGCCGCTCTTGCTGGCATCGGCGTGGTTCAGCTTCCGGAAATGCTGGTTCTGGATGACATTGCGGCGGCGAGACTCGAGCCAATACTTCCGCAGTGGCGCGCGCCTGCGGGGCTGGTCCAGGCCATATTTCCGTCGCGTCGCGGCCTCATTCCTGCCGTGCGGCGTCTCGTTGATTTTCTGGCGGCCGAGTTCGCGAACCTACCCGCACCCGCCGCGTGAAGCTCTTTTCGTGGCGGCAATCACTTGCGGCCAAGCTGTGGTTCGGCGGTCGATACATTATTGCGCGCCGTCAATGTGTTGGTCGGATGTCGTGTGGCGGGCCCCGCCGGTCGACGGGGTCGCATCGGACCTGCCGCGCGCCGGCGTGCGTGCAGGACGCTCGACGCCGGCGTCAATCGTTCAGAACAAAGGTAACCTTGAGCGATACCTTGTAACCCACGATCTTGCCTTTGTCGATATCGACCGACTGATCGTGGACCCACGCGCTTTTCACATTCTTGAGCGTCTTATGGGCGCGGGCGACACCTTGCGTCAGTGCATCGTCGAAACTGACCTTGCTCATGGCGATTATTTCGGATACGCGGGCAACGGACATCGTGCTCTCCTTGTGATTGCGCCACGGAGATTGGCGCGGCGAGCCAGTTTGCACTGTCTTTGAATCCGTAGCAATCCGCAGAACGTCGCTGTCGGCGAGATCTTCACGACGTCACAGGAACCTGGCTTCAGGCGCGGTTTATTGCGGGCGAGGGAAGGTCTTTTCCGCCTGCAACGCTTCGTCCCATATCCGCTTGGGAACGTGACCGAGCAGGCGCTCCACCACGAGCTCCGCCATTGCGGCATTGATCTCATGGCCGGCGAAGGGGAGGACATCGGCGGTGACATCGCCACCTAGCTCACGAAGCCGATGCGCGGCGTCGATCGCGTGACGATAGGGAATCACCGCATCCTCCTTGCCGTGCACGAGATGGATCGTCGTATGGGAGGGCGCGGCGTCCGGCAGTTTCGCAAAGCGGCCGGCGATCGCAACCACCCGGCCGGCGGGTGAGGTCTGCGTCACGCTTGACTCGAGCGCCATGATGGCACCCTGCGAGAAGCCGACCAGCGCCGTCACGGTTGCCGTCACCTCGAGCGCCTTCTGCCACGCGCCGACTTCGTCCAGGAACGCTGGCATCGCCGCTGCCACACGCGCCACCCGATTGACTTCGGTGATGTCGGGCACGGCGAACCACTGGTAGCCGGTTGAAATGTCGGATGCGTGCGGTCCGGCGACGCTGACGACGGTGCCGTTGGGAAAGGCCGAGGCGAGCCGTTGGCCCAGGGGTACGAGCCCCTCGGGTGTGGCGCCCACGCCATGAAAAAGCAGAATCAGCTGCTCCGGCCGACCCGCCGATTTATGAACGACGATGGAACGAGGGTTCATTGCCGCTCCTCTGTTTGCGGAAGCGCTGGGTCAGCGCGGTCGGCTCATGAGGCCGATGCCGACTGGGCTCGAGTCATCCTTGGAATTCATCGCTCGAGACTTTCAAACTATAGAATGCCGCAGCGATTCGGACAACGCATCGTCAGCCAAGTATCATGCGAGTCCTCGATCTTCCTCGGAGCGTCGATTCCCCGTGCCCAGCGATTCACCCATTGACCTTCGTTCGGACACCGTAACACGCCCTACGGCCGCGATGCGGGCGGCGATTGCCGCCGCCCCGGTTGGCGATGATCAGTACGGCGAAGACCCGACCGTCAATGAACTGCAGGAGCGCGTTGCAGCCATTCTAGGCAAGGAGGCTGCGCTTTGGCTGCCGTCCGGAACCATGGCCAATCAGGTCACGCTTCGGGTGCTGACAAGCCGCGGCGATGACGTGATCGTCAGCCGCGAAAGCCACGCGGTCTGGCACGAGACGGGCGGGTCCGCGGCCAACGCGGGGGTCCAGTTTACGGAGATAGGCGCCCGCGGAGTGTTCACCGCTGCGGAGTTTCTGGATGCCTGCAAGATGCGCGGGCATCCGATGTATCCACCCACGACGCTGGTCGAAGTGGAAAACACCCACAACCGATCCGGCGGCGTAATCTTTCCGCAGGATGAAATCGAGCGGGTGTGCGCAGCCGCGCATGGGCAAGGCATCGCGACCTATCTCGATGGCGCACGACTGTGGAATGCGGCCGTTGCCAGCGGCCGTTCGCCGGCCGAGCTTGCAAGGCCTTTCGATCTGGTCGCCGTCTCGCTTTCCAAAGGCCTGGGTGCTCCGGGTGGCTCGCTCCTCGCCGGATCCCGCGATACCGTGGACCGGGCGGTTCGGCAAAGACGCATGCTCGGTGGTGCAATGCGCCAGGTGGGCATCTTCGCTGCCGCGGGTTTGTTCGCGCTGGAGCACGCCGTCAATGGGCTCGCTGCCGATCATGCCAATGCCCGTTTCATCGCGAAGCAACTCGCCAGGAGCTCGCGCATCATTCTCGATCTCGACACCGTCCAAACCAACATCATCGTCTTCGGCCTATCCTCCGATGCGCCGGATGCACAAAGGCTTGTTGCCAATGCTCGCGAACGTGGGGTTCTGATCAACGCCTTTGGCCCCAGGACGGTTCGTGCCGTCACGCACCTCGACGTGTCGAGGCAACAATGCGAGAAGGCAGCCGATATTCTGGTCGAGCTCGTGAACCGCGATACTGCGTAACCGGCGCCGGCAGCCTTCGTTCGAAACCGCATGACGTAGCCAATCCGGCCCGATTACCTGCATCTGCCTCACGGCCAAAACCGATGTCTTTGCGCACCCTCAATCTCGACGACGCGCTCTACGGTTACCTGCTCGGCCATTCGCTGCGCGAGCATCCGGCGCAAACGGCCTTGCGTGAAGCAACAAGCGGACATCCGCACGCGGGGATGCAGGTCTCGCCCGAGCAAGGCCAATTGATGCAACTCCTGGTGCGCATACTTGGCGCACGTCAGGCCATTGAAGTCGGCGTCTTCACCGGCTACAGCGCTTTGGCGGTGGCGCTCGCCTTGCCTGACGATGGCCATTTGCTGGCGTGCGATATCAGCGACGAGTACACCGCTATCGGCCGGCCGTACTGGGAAGCCGCCGGCGTGGCGCACAAGATCGAATTGCGACTGGCGCCGGCACGCGCGACACTCGACGCCCAGCTCGCCGGTGGTGCCGCAGGCCGCTACGACTTTGCTTTCATCGACGCGGACAAGACGGGTTACGACGCCTACTACGAGCGGTGCCTGTCGCTCCTGCGCCCCGGAGGGCTCTTAGCCATCGACAACGTGTTGTGGGGCGGGAGTGTGGCCCGGACCGCGGACGATGCGGACACCGCCGCGCTGCAGGCACTCAACAGCAAGCTGCATCGGGATGAGCGCATCGATCTTGCAGTTCTGCCGATCGGCGACGGACTGACACTGGCGCGCAAACGATGATGCTTGCAGGCAGGCTTTAACCGCCGAGTCCGTTGGCGATCTTGTCAATGCCAACCTGCGCGCACGCGGCGTCCTTTTCGCCGCCCGGAGCGCCGGAAATACCGATCGAGCCGACCAGTTCCTTGCCGGCGAAGATCGGCAGCCCGCCTTCGATGGCGGTCATCCTGTCGAGCAACAGAAACCCCGACAGCCCGGGTTGGGGTCGCTTCAGCATTTCGGCCGAGGGTGAGCGCGTGGTGAATGCCGTGTACGCCTTGCGCATGCTGTTCTCGAGGGTATGCGGATTGACCCCGTCGTCGCTCAGCACGACGCGGTGCGGGCATGACGGTTCAGGACGGTTATCGTCACCTTGTAACCGTCGGCGCGGCACCGCTCGAGGCTCGCGGTCGCCATTTCCAGCGCCGCGTTGACCGAGATACTGCGCTCGGTGACCATCGTTTGCGCGCCCGCCACGCAAGGGGCAAGAGTGAGGACCGTCGCCAGCACGAGACCATTGTTAATTTTCATCGCATTCTCCGTTGTTAAAAGCGTGTGTACAGCGCGCGCGCCGGTCATCGCGTGTTATTTTGAAATTTCGACGAGTCCAACCTGGTTGACGAGGCTGTTGGCGAGCACCGGATTGCCATCGCGGGTCACGTCCATATTGCGCACGATGTCACCGCCGCCGGGAATGCTCCAGGTCTGGAATTTCTCGGTTGAAGGATCGAAACGCACGATGGTGTTCGGCTTCGCGAACGACTCGTTGTACCAAAGTGCGCCCTTGGTGAAGACGATGCCGTAGGGCTCGGATTTGGGCCCACTCGGCGATTGCCATTCGGTCACTTTGCCGGTCGCAACATCGAGCCGCCCCAGGAAGCCGCGCGCGAAATCCGTGTACCAGATGATGTCGTCGGGACCGATCGCGATGCGCCGTGGACGTGCCCCCGCGTCCGGCAGAGGGTATTCCCTGATCTGCATCGTCTTGCCATCGATGCTCGCAATCTTGTTGGCGCCGAACTCGACAAAGAAGACGACGTTCGTCGAATTGACCGCCATGCCGTAGGGCCGCGATTTCGGCGTGGGCGACGTCACGAGCTTGATCTCGCCGCTCTTCGGATCGAGCCGGCCAAGCATGTTGGCCTGCTGCACCGTGAACCACAGGATTCCGTCGTGATCGAAAACGAGCGTGTGCGGATCCTTCGCTACGGGGTCCGCCAGCTTGTATTCGGTGACGTCGCCGGTCTTCGGATCGAGCGTGCCGATGTAGCCGGCATTGTTGCCCGTGAACCACACATTGCCATCCTTGTCCTCGGCCAGGCCGTGCGGGCCGGAATGCGCACGCTTCAACGTGTATTCCCTGACCTCTCCCGTTTTAGGATCGACGCGTCCAAGCTTGTTGGCCAGTTGACCCGTGTACCAGATGGCGCCGTCTTTCGCGGCGAGCGGGTCGTGGGGCCGCGAGCCCGGTGTCGTTACCGCGAACATTCGGATTGCGGCTTTCGCCGGCCCGTCGATGACAGCAGCAGCAGGACGCGGCCGCTCCGGGAAGCTCGTGATGAGATATTCCGTCACCATCCCGACCTGATCGGCGGGGATGGGCACGTCCATGTTGTGCATCATGCGCATGACGGTGCGCCAGCCCTCGGGTGTGTAGCCGGCCTTGAGGCGGTTGATGTCATGGCAACTGCCGCACATCGGGACGACGATCGCCTTCGCCGGCCCGTCAGGGAAGTCTGCACCCGGCAGCGGTTGCTGGGCCCACGCGGGAGCGAAGGTTGCGAGCAACAACGCTGCGGTTGCAGATAACGATGTGTGGTTCGACATGGCATTCCTCCGGCAACGTCCGCTTTGCTCGAGCGCGGGCGATTTCACGCGCGGCTCTGCACACAAGGCGGCGTCAATTGTTCGCGAAACAATAGAGCAAGCCGTTGCCGCCCGTGCTCTTCAGGTCGTCCTGGCTGCAGCCGCCACCGGGCCCGCGGGAGGGGTGCGATGAATTCCAGGATTTCTGGGGCGCGCTTTCGTCGAGCCCGGTACGATCGGAATGGCCCACCATGGCCACCCCCGACCCGCTCTTGGTCCAGTTGCCACACGTCATGTCTTCGCCGGCAGGGAAGGCGGTGCCGTCGGGCTTCGAGCCGGTCAGGATGTCATGCGTGTTCGGCGTGTCGCCGCGGCCATTGACGAGCATGCCTTTCTCGGTAACTGCCGTCTCTTTGGTGAGGTTGTTCGTCCCATGCAACTCGGCGACATCTTTGGCGATGACGACGCCTTTCGCATTGGTCCATGGACCGCGTCCGATGCGCTCGCGCGCATTCACAGCGTCCGGTCCCTGCGTGCTGAGATAGGCGTGCCACGTTTTGCCGCCCGCGCCCACAGCTTGCGCCAGCGATTGGCAGTGGCGATCGGCGCCTTCCAGCCCGCCAAGATCAGCGCCCTTGCCGACGCTTGTGCTGCTGACAAAGAAGCTCATGCTGCTTTGTTGCGCGTCTGCGACGCCGCCAGCGCCAAGCCCGATAAATGCGCATGACGCGACGATGCAGACAGAGGTCACTGTTTTCATATCAGGTCTCCCGCGAGTGTGATGTCTTCCACCGGATTCCACCGAGGCGACGGTTTCGACGTCGCCTGTTTCAGACGATCTGCGCTTCTCTGGCGAAGATCACGGCACATAGTATCGGCACAAAGGCGAATCGCGCAATGCGGATGTCAGGGCCGGATCCTGGGTCGGTTTCCCCTCGGTTCGAGTCTGTCGTGCCGGAGCGCTCGTCGAACACGAACGAGGAGTCAGTCGAACGAAATCCCGATTGTTGTGCCGTAGTACGTAAGGCCGTCGTTGGGTTCCTTGATCCCCCCGTTCGATACATGCTGGGCGAACACCGCTACCTCGTACCGATTGCGAGGTCCAAAGTTGGAACCAACGGCGAGCCTTTCGCCGAACTGGAACGTGGTGCTGAAATTGCGCGACACGTTGATCGTTCTGCTCGACAGCAAGTGGATACCGACGCCGATGTCCATAAAGAGGCGGTGCCATGGGCCCTCGGCGGGTCGCCAGCGCAGACGTGGCGTAATGCTCGCATCCCACAGCAAGCGGCTGGCCGCATCGCGCTCTGATCCTTCCCATCGCATGAGGTCCACACCCAATCCCGGCTTGAATCCGCGGCGCGCCAACGCGTCGACGTCCCAAGAGGGCTCCCAAGAGGCGCCAATGCCGTAAACCGCGACCTTTTGAGCATTGCCGGCGGTCAGTACCCACCGGACCGGCGCTGTTTCGAAGGGGGCCTCCTCGCCCGCCGCAGCAATATCGCCATTGAGCGCGAGGAACAGCCCGGCGGCAAATGCAGAGACGCGAAGGTTGGTGAGGAGCCTTGATCGCATTGCGTACCCGTCGGCGACGTCCAGGGATTGACAGGACAAAAAATAGAATTGCGTTTGACATCAGGCAGCAAGCACCACTTCCACACGCTTGTTGCGTTTGCCTTCGCTGCGAATCTTGATCACGCGGATGTCGCCAATCTCTGCGATGTTCCCGACGTGCGTGCCGCCGCATGGTTGCAGGTCGATGCCCGGAATCTTGAGCAGACGCACTCGACCGGCGCCGCGAGGCGGTTGCACACTCATGGTCTTGACCAGCTCGGGTCGGGCGTCGAGCTCCGCGTCGGTGATCCATACGGTTTCCGTGGCAACGCCACGCGCGATCAGGGCATTCGTTTCGTGCTCGATCCTCCCGGCGTCGAGCAAGCTCATGTCGATATCGAAATCGAGGCGGGCCTTGTCCGGTGCGATGTTCCCGCCGGTAACCGGCGCCACCACCACGCAAGACATCACATGCAGCGCAGTGTGCAGGCGCATCAGGGAATAGCGCCGGTCCCAGTCGATTTCGAGCGTGAGCATTTCGCCGGGCTCGGGTTGCGCGCTGCCGGGCTCGGGAAAATGCAGCACCCTGTCGGGGGCATCGCCCTTGCGCGTGTCATTGATCGGAATTCGCTCACCGTTCGCGCGCAACAGTACGCCCGTGTCGCCGGACTGACCGCCACCCTGCGGGTAGAAGATTGTGCGATCGAGCTCAATGCCGCGTTCATCGATTGCAATGACGCGCGCGCTTGCAGTCTTGAGGTAGGCGTCGCCTCTGAACAGCAGCTCGGTGGTCATGGCATCAGCCCCGGGAGAACTCGCATAAGGCGGCGTTGCAGACTCTACGCGGGTTGCAATCCCCGGAACGCCAACCGATCCAACGGCCTTTCCGATGACGACAATCGGCCGGCTTCATCGCGACGATTTACTTTTTCGCCAATGTTCGCGGATCGGCTTCGGGGTCGATGTAGGTGATGTCGAAGGGGCCCTCACCGTTCACTTGCACGATGGAGGCCACTTTTGAAAATGCATAGTGATGCGCCTACGCGGGCAGGTAGTGAAATCCTCCAACTTTTAGCGCCCGCGCACCCGCTGTCTGCAACTTGTCGCCATTCCCAAGATAGAAAGTCCCGGAAATGACCGTCAACGCCTCGGCTTGCGAATGCCAATTCGCCGAAATCTTGTATCCGGCAGGTGTCATCAATCGCAAGCAGAAGGGACCATTTTTGGAAGGGTCGCCATAGAGCACCGCGATCTTCGCACCCTTGGGCAACGACGGCGGGGCGTCAGCCCACTTGATGTCGCCCCGGTTCATGAAGACGTGGTCCGCTGCGGCATCGGCTGCAAGCGCCGTAGCGGGTAAGAACGCGACCAGGAGCGCGGGGATAGCGATCGACCGCCAGGCATGTACGAGTTTATTCATTGAAAGCTCCACTATTGAACGCAACGACGCAGGTCTGCTGCACGCAATGCCGGGATGTCGCGTGGTCCCAGCTTCGCGCCAAGGCGGTAATCGTCGTCCAAAGGGCCCGTCATTGCAAGGCGGCCGGCCGTCTATTTGCCTGCTCGCGCGTACTCGGTTGGCGGTGCCGAGAGAAGTATCGCCAACGGAGCGCGATTTACACATTGCAAGACGCCGTCATTCCCGCGAACGCATCGCATACGCGGGGATCGTTCGTTCGGCCCAACCGGGTCCGCTTAAAAGTCAAAATGGGTCCCTGCGTTCGCAGGGATGACGGAGGAGTAGGGATCGCGTTGGCCACCCCGTACTGCGTCATTCCCGCGAACGCGGGAATCCATTTTTGTAGGCTCAAGATGGGAATGCGGCACTTGCGCTCACCTGTTGCCTAATCGCGCCGCGGCAAGATCACGGCCGCGTCGGCGTCGAAGTCGACACCCAACGCGGCGCCGCGGGCATGCAACGTCTTGCCGCCGGCGTCGAAGATCAGCAAGTCGCCCCACGCGGTCGAAACAACATATTCGATGCGGCTGCCGAGATAGGCGGCGCGCCGGCATTCGGCCGGCACGATGCCTTTCCCTGGCGGGGTCAGCCGCAGTCGATGTGGACGCAGGGCGAGGGTGGCCGGACCAGGTACCAAGCCGTTGACGCGTACCGGCGCACTGACGCCGTGCGCGGTGAAACGCATGCCCTCCGGCCCTGGCTCGAGCTCGCCTTCGACCAGGTTGGCGTCGCCGATGAAATCGGCAAGAAAGCGGCTTGCCGGTGCCTCGTAAAGCTCATGTGGCGTGCCGTGCTGCGCGATCCGTCCCGACTCCATCACGATGATCTGGTCGGATACGGCGAGCGCTTCCTCCTGATCGTGAGTGACATAGATAACGGTGAGGCGCAGCGACTGCTGCAGCTCGCGGATTTCCTGGCGCACGCGCCGGCGCAGCTTGGCATCGAGATTCGACAGCGGCTCGTCGAACAGCAGGACCGCAGGCTCGAGGACCAGCGAGCGGGCCACCGCGACGCGCTGCTGCTGCCCTCCGGACAGCTCGGAGGGCAGTCGCTGGTCGAGACCCGCCAACCCCAGCATCGTGAGCTTGGCGTGAGCGAGCTCGCGCGCCTTCGTCTTTTCCATCCGCATCGAGAGCGGGCCGTAGCAGACGTTCTCCAGCACGTTCATGTGCGGGAACAGCGCGTACGACTGGAACACCATGCTGACATCGCGTTCGTTCGCGGCGCGCAGCGTGACATCCCGACCACCGATCAGGATGCGTCCGCCCGAGACCGGCTCGAGGCCCGCGACCATGCGCAAGGTCGTGGTCTTGCCGCAGCCGGAAGGACCGAGCAGCGTGACGAGCTCGCCCGGCGCCACGGTAAAAGAAACGTCGTCGACGGCGGTGACGTCGTTGTAGCGCTTCGACACCCGCTCGAAGACTACGCCCCCTGTGGTTTTGTCCATGTCAGTGTCCCGTGGCCAGCGCACCGGCCGCGCGACGCCCGAGCTGCGCCTCGCCGACCACTTTTTGCACGGCGAGCAATACGCCGAGCATGAGCACGATCAAGACCGACGAATACGCAATGGCCAGCGGATATTCACCGGCCTCGACACGATTGATGATGTAAACCGTGGCAAGGTTGTATTTGGCGGTTGCAAGAAAGATCACTGCACTGACCGCCGTCATCGCGTGGGTGAAGCTGAAAACCAGCGTGACCAGAATGGCGGGACGCAGGAGCGGCATCACCACGCGGGTGAGTGTGCGCAGGGTGGATGCGCGCAGCGTCGCCGAGGCCTCATCGAGGGTCTTGTCGATCTGGGACAGGGCCGCGACTCCGGCGCGCACCCCCACGGGCATGTTGCGAAAGACGAAGCAAAGCACAAGGATGGCGATGCCGCCGGTGAGCTCCAGCGGCGGCACGTTGAAGGCGACGATGTAGGACACGCCGATCACCGTTCCAGGAATGGCGAAGCTTACCAGCGTCAGGAATTCGAAAGCCCTGCGGCCCGCGAACCGATGGCGCATGATCACATAGGCAGCAAGCAATCCGATGACTGCTGTCAACGGCGCCGAGACTGCCGCGACCTTGACGGTGTTGAAAAGGCTGTCCCACGCCGAGCCGCTGAACAACACGCCATGTGCGCCCCATTCCGCGCCAAACCCCGCAGCGAAATGGCCGAGAGTCAGTGTCATGTCGCCACGCCCGATATCCTTGACGAATCCGCCGGTCAGGATAACCGCATAACAGACGAGCGTGAATGCGATCCATGAGGCGGCGACGGTGAAACAACCCACCCACAATGTACGCGGCAGCTTCGCCGGCGATCCACCGTCACCCTTTCCGCTGACGGTCACATACGAGGAGCGTCCGACCCAGCGTTGCTGGAGCCAGAATGCGATCATGGTCAGCCCCAGCAGTACGACGGCGAGCACCGCGGCACGCCCCGGGTCGTGTTGCGCGCCGGCGATCGCGAAAAAAATCTTGGTCGAAAGAACCTCGTAGTTACCCGCAAGCACGATCGGATTCCCGAAATCGGCGAGACTTTCGACGAAACCCAGCAGAAAGGCATTGGCGAGGGCGGGACGCAATAGCGGCCAGGTGACCGTGCGAAAGACGCGTGCGCGCGACGCACGCAGGGTTTGCGCCGCTTCTTCCAGCGCGGGACTTACCGCGTTGAGCGCGCCGTGCAGCAGCATGAACGCGATCGGTGAAAAGGTCAGGAGCTGCGCCAGCGTGACACCCGGGAGACCGTAGATCCATCGCGATCGCGGAATGGAGAAGATGGCATCGAGCCAGCCGGTGATGAGCCCGGTGCGGCCGAAAAGCACTACGAGTGCCAGCGCGATCACGAAGGGTGGCGTAATGATCGGCAGGACCGACATGAGCTTGAGCAGCCCCGCATAGCGCTGGCCGCCGCGCTGCACCACCAGCGCGAGGATGAGCCCGATTAGCGTCGAAACGGTGCCGACGATGATGGCGAGCATGGCCGAGTTGATCGCCACGCCGCAGTGGGTGCCGCCGCCGAAACAGCCGATCCCCCAGATATCCGCTGCAAAGAGCCGCTCGGCCATGATCCCGGGCGCGAAACGGCCATGGGCATCGAACCCTGCAGCGAGTAGCGACTTGCCGACCGGAAAAAAAATAAAGATCGCCAGCAGCACGCTTACCACAACGACAATTGTTGCAATGACGGCATCGCCGGCGAAGGCGCCGAGCCGGGCCAGCGCGCGAGCGAGACAGGTGACGAGCGCGGCGAGGCCCAAGGCGGCACCGATACCGAAGGCGGGTCCATCGGTGCCGGCGCCGAAAGCGCCCGCAAATGCCCACACCAGACCCAATGCGGCTGCACCGGCCGTCAACCGGTCGCGGCCGAGCCAGGTGCCCACGACGGTGGTCGTCGCCGCCACCAGAAGCGGCGCCAAGGCGACCGCGCCATCGAATGCCGGCCATTTGCTGCTGGAGCGCGCCACCGCCAATGCAAGTGCGGAAGGACCGCCGTCGCTTGACCATGGCAGCAGCGCCAGTGCCGCGAGCGCCACCAGGGCCACGGCGGGGGCGATCCGATCATGCGACGCCGGAACAAACCTCGCCAGCGCGAGCGCGGGGGTGGCCACGGGCATGGCCATTCAATACGTTGCGCGACTCATTTCGGCAGTGTCGAAACTTCCTTGTCCCATTTGGTCAGCAGGCGCGTGCGCTCGGCCGACGAACCGTATTTCACAAAATCGTAATTGATCAACTTGATCTCGGAGAGCTTTGGCGCACCCGCCGGGACCGACGCGTTCTTGTTCGACGGCACCTGATAGGAAACCTTCTCCCGCGCGCCGATCGCCTGTGCCTCCGGAGTGAGCGCCCAGTCGTACCACTTCTTGGCGTTCTCCATGTTCTTGGCGCCCTTGATGATGCTCATGCTGCCGATCTCGTAGCCCGTGCCCTCGCAGGGCGAAACGATCTTGACCGGCGCGCCGCCGACGGCTTGGACCACGGCATCGTGCTGAAAGGTGATGCCGACCATACTTTCGCCCGTAGCAGCGGCGCGCGCCGGTGCTGCGCCCGACTTGGTGTACTGATTGACGTTCTTGTGCAATGCCTTCAGATAATCGAACGCCTTATCCTCACCCATCAACTGCACCAGGGTGGCGAGCATCGTGTACGAGGTGCCGGACGAATTGGGATTTGCCACCTGGATCTCGTCCTTGAACTGCGGCTTGATGAGATCGGCCCAACACTTGGGCTCCGGAATATTCTTCTTCTTCAGCTGCTCGGTGTTGTAGCTGTAGCCGAGTGCGCCGGCATACACGCCGACAGTCCGGAACTTCGACGCCTCGGCCTGACGCACGGCCCAGTCCTGCAGCTCTGCCAGTCGTGACGATTTGTAGGGCTCGGTCAGCCCTTCCTCGGCAGCCTGCAGATGCGGGTCACCGGTGCCACCCCACCAGATGTCGCCGCGCGGATTGGCCGCCTCGGCCTTGATCTGTGCGTAGAACTCGCCCGAGCTCTTGCGATTCATCAGCACCTTGATACCCGTTGCTTTCTCGAACGCGGCCACCATCGGCCGACACCATTCCTCCTGCACCGTACAATAAACAACTACTTCGCCTTGGGCCGCGGCAGTCAACGGTGCGGCCAGCATCAATGCCGGTACGAGGGCGCGGAACCAGGTCAGCAGGCGCATTGCTTTTTCTCCGTCTTAGCTTGCAATGGGAATGTCAATTACGGCCGCAAGCTTAACGCAAAGGGCCGCGTTGGTCGCGATCAGCGGATTGCCGGAGTTAAGCCCGTCCCCGGCGAAGAAATCGTTGGTCATGCCCCCGGCCTCGCGCACCAGCAGGATGCCGGCGGCGCAGTCCCAGGCATTGATGTGCAACTCGCAGTACGCCTCGACGCGCCCGGCCGCCACGTCGGCGAGCCCAAGTGCTCCGGAACCGGCGCGGCGCACCGCGCATCCCGACGCAAGGACACGGCTGACCAGCGCCATGTAATCGGCAGTGGAGCGACGGGTCGACCAGCCGCATTCCACCGTTGCTGCCGCGAGGTCGTCATACGGGCTGACCGAAAGGCGCTGGCCGTTGCGCCACGCGCCTTCACCGCGGGCGGCGGCATAGAGCCCGTCGTGACTAGGGTCGTAGAGCACACCCACGGTCGGCTCGCGGCCTTCGAGATACCCGATGGAAACGCAATAGTGAGGAATCCCGCGCGCATAGTTGGCTGTGCCGTCGATCGGGTCGACGATCCATACTCGCTGCCCGCCGTTGCCGCCTTCCTCTTCGCCGATGATCCCGTCATCGGGATACCGGGCGGCGATCGCGGCGCGGATGAAGCGTTCCACTTCGCTATCCATTGCCGTAACGATGTCGTGGCGTCCCTTGAGCGAGGCTTGTGACTGCCCGAAGGCGGAGTGAGCGAGCTTGCCTGCGTCACGCGCGAGCTGTGAGGCGAATTCGAGTCGATTCATTCGGTAGGAGATCCAGGTCTGGATGGGAATGAGGGCCGCGGAAGTGGCCGAATCATGACGTCACGCAGCATATCCCGCAATCGATACTCCGGCGGCACGCACCGGCAACCGGCCGCGTTTGAGGGTCTTCATCAGGAGCTTTGTGGTATCGGCATCGAAGACGGGACGCGGTGGCGCTTCGAGAAGTTGCCCCAGGGCGGCTTCGTCGCGCGCCGTGCCGAGCCAGCACCAATCGCGCAGCACGTGGGCGTCGACCCGCGGGCCGCACTCGGCGCGCTCATAAAGCACGGCAAGGCCGGGATACGGCCACGCGGGCACGGCATGGCCGGCAAGGGCCTGCATA
>JANXZT010000483.1 GCA_025355395.1 Betaproteobacteria bacterium | reverse complement strand
TCTCCGAGCAACAGCGCAGCTTCGCCCGCGGTGGCGTGATCCCAGCTGGTGCGCAATGTTCCCTGCGCCGCGAGGCGCGCACTGACCGCCTGCGCAAGATCACGCGCCGCCGCGTGGTCGCCAAGCAGCAGTGACAGCGTTGCCGCGTTGATGCCGGGATAGGGGTCGTGCTGCAACGACCAGGCCGAGATGTACTCGTTGCGGGCGTGCTCGGCGATCAGGGAGGCGTTGGGCGCATCGGGCCTGCGGTGGAGCTGATCCTTCCACAAGCGGCCGCGCAGGCTCAGGATGTCCGCAAGCAGCGCCGGCGCCGCAGACGCCGCCGCCTGTGCGCGGTCGAGCAGAGCATGCGCCTCATGGGTCGCTCCCACCCGTGCGTGGGCGAGCGCGCCGCAGTAGAGCAGTTCGGCGTCCGCCGGATGCAGGGCGACCGCTTCGCGGAATGCGTCGCAGGCGTCCCACGGCGCGCCAGATGGGTGCGAATCGATTCGCAAGCTTCGCCAGGCGTCATGCCTGCCTAGCGCCGCGTCTTCTGTTCCTCGGCGATCCGGTCGCGCAAGACCGTGTTGCTGATCTGGCGGCGCATCATCGGCGGCAGGCCGTCCAGGATCGCGGCGGCCTCCGCCAGTTGAGCGGTTTTCTGACCGGGAGCGGCGAGCGTCGAAACGTAGAGAGCGTGTGCCAATTGGACGCGCTGCCCGTGATCCTCGTTATCCTTCCGTGCGTAGAGCCCACGATGGAATTTGAGCACGGGCTCGATGATCTGCTGCGCCTCGGCGAACTTTTCAAGCCGGGCGGAGATCATCGCGGCGAGCATCAGCGCATCGCTCGCGTCGCGTTCGTCTAACAGCGTGCGCTTGGGGATGGCGCGCCGAATCTGGAGCGCCCGTTTGATTTCCGCGTCCGCCGCCGCGTAGTCTTTCAGCCGGTACGAGGCTTCGGCAGCAGTCCGGTACGCGACTTCCAGCGCGCGATTCTTGTCCAGTTCTTGTTGTGGGGTGGCATTCGTAATCTGCTCGAGGCGCCCGGCGGATGCCCGAGCCAGGTTGCGCAGGGTTTCATAGTCACCCGCCGCGAGGGGAAGTGCGTAGCCGCCGAAGCCCACGCCGCTCCCTGGGAAACCGTAATAGCCCAGGAATTCCGGGACAAAGGTCCGCCCGAACGAATCCGGGGGCAGGCCGCGGACAGCCATGTCGAGAAATCGGCGGTTGGCCGCAAGCGCCACCTCCGCCGCCTGCCGATTGCCCAAGTCAGCTTCGAGCATCGTGAGGTAGCCTGCCGAAAGCGACAATGTATTGCCTATCATCGCCGAAGCCTTTACGTGGGACTCCACGGCGAGTCCTGCGCGCCACTGCTCCTGGCTCTCGCGGATCTGCCCCAGGCCCGCCGACCAGAACGCCGCGCCTTGCCGGGCAGCTGCCAGATTGTTCCAACCGATCTGGTTGCTCAGGTCGAGCTTGACGATCGTTTCCCAGTCGCGCGCGCCCTGCTGAGACAGTGCCAGAGCCTTTCGAAGGTGAAGATCGAACCCCTCGGTGGCGGACAGAGTATCGACAATCAGTGCCCGGGCACGCAGCGCCGACATGTGCCCCGGGCGCTGTTCGATCACCTGCCCTGCTACTCGGGCAGCGTCCTCACCGACCTTCCTGGCCTGGTCGAATCGGCCCAGTTGTTGCAGAGCACCCGTCTGCCAGGCGGATGCTTCGGCGTAGGCGACAGCCGAGGGCAGGTCGTCGAGCTTCAGACCATCGATGCTACGGTAAGCTTCACGCGCCTCCTCCAGCGTCGTGACCGCGGCCTCTTCCTGGTTGTTGTTCAACTGCGAGAAGCCGAGGTAGGTCATGGCGAGGCCATAGGCTCGCCGCAGAGCAATCGAAGGGGTCGGCGCCGCCATTAGCGGTCTCAGCACGTCCGCGGCTTGTTTCGCGAGCTCGCGTTCTTCGGGCCGCCTGCCCCGGCTGCCCGCCACACGCGCCTCGGACGTCAACCCGAGGCCCAGCCCGATGGCGGCCGCTTCCGACTGATCGCCCTGCTTGCGCAACTTGCCGAGGACGTCGACCGCCTCCGCCAGCGCCTTCCCGCTTTCGTCGAGCTTGGACGGGATGCGCAGCGCGGCCCCGTAACGCACGAGCGCGAGCGCGCGGTTGCGGTCGGTCTCGGCGGTGCGAAGCTCCGGCGGCAGCGCCGCGTAATAATCGATGGCGCGCTTCGACAGCGCGGCCACGATATCGAGCCGGCCGACCGGCTCGAGCTCGAGATAAAAATCGTCGAGCAGATAGACGATGAGTTTTTCGGCTTCGCCGCGCGCGGCCTCGGCCATCAGGCGCGTCTGTTCCGCCTTCGCCTCGGCCTCCTGCGCGCGCTTCATGCTCACGTAGCCGAAGATCGCGCTGCCGATGGCCCCCACGGCGAGCACGGCGCACACCGCCGCGATCTTGCGCGCGCGCACCAGCGCCTGGCGCGTGGCACGCACGCGCTGACGTTGCGCCTCGAGCTGGCGCTCGGCCTCATCGCGCGCCGCGCGCTCGAGCCGCAGGTCGCGGCTCGCCTTCACGACGCCGCAGAGCACATCGTGCGTGAGCTCGACCCGGCGCAGGTCGAGGCGCTCCTCGATGCGCAGCAGCCGCCGGTTGACGAGCGTGGCGAGCGTGTCGGGCGGCGCACCCACGGCGGCGAGGGCCTTGACCAGGCGTTCCTCGGCCAGGCTCTCGCGGTAGCCCGATTCGGTGAGCAGGTTGTCCTCGATCACCTGGCGTACGCCGGGCGGCTGGTCGGCCAGCGCGCGCTCGTAGAATTCGGACAAGATGGTGTCGCGTGAGCCCGCCAGGAGGTCGGCGGAGATCTCGTCGCGTCCCTGCGCGATCCGGGCGTTGTTGAGCTCGCGGCAGATAAGGCTCAGGAGGGAGGGCTCGACCTCGGCGTTGGCGAGCTCCGAGCCGCCGGCGACGAAGCGCACGATCGCCGCGGCGACCTCCTCGGAGACGAGCTTGCCCCCCGGATTCAGCACCGCGGCGAGCGCCTGCGTACCGGTCATGCGCGCGAGCCGCATCCGGTTCTGGGTGATCGAGGGCATCTTGCCCTTGAGCCCTTCCAGATGCGCGAGGTAATCCTCGCGCAACGCGATCAGAATACGGTAGTCGGCGCGCGCA